>DATKUQ010000393.1:0-7550 GCA_035530495.1 Burkholderiales bacterium | reverse complement strand
GGTCGAGGCCGGCGACGAAGTGTTCTGCCTCGCCGCCAGCCAGAATATCCGCAGGGTAATGCAGGAACTGCGCCGCCAGGACAAGCCGGTGCGCCGGGTCATGATAGCCGGCGGCGGCAACATCGGCCTGCGGCTGGCGCGCGCGCTCGAGCGCGATTACACGGTCAAAATCGTCGAGCACAACAAGCGCCGCTGTGAAGAGTTGTCGACACGGCTCGACACGACGCTGGTGCTGCAGGGCGACGTCACCGATGAATTGCTGCTCGAAGCCGAGAACGTCGAGGAGATGGATTTGTTCGTCGCCGTTACGAATGACGACGAAAACAACATCATGAGCTGCCTGCTCGCCAAGCGCATGGGCGCGCGCCGGGTCGTCGCCCTGATCAACCGGCGCTCGTATGTGGACCTGCTGCAATCGGGACAGATCGACATCGCCATCTCCCCGGCGCAGGCGACCATAGGCTCGCTGCTGGCGCGTGTGCGCCGCGGCGACATCACCGAGGTGCACTCGCTGCGTCGCGGCGCGGCGGAGGCCCTCGAAGCGGTGGTGCACGGCGATGCGTCATCGTGCCGCGTGGTTGGCCGCCAAATAGACCAAATCGAATTGCCCAAGGGCACGACCATCGCCGCGGTCGTGCGCGGCGACGAGGTGCTGATGGCGCACCACGATACCGTGATCCAGACCGAGGACCACGCCATCGTCTTCGTCACCAACAAGAAAATGGTGCCCAAGGTGGAAAAGCTGTTCCAGGTCAGCGCAGGCTTTCTCTGAGCTAAGAGCGCCTGCCCCATGGTTCGGATTGTTGCCGTTCTCAACGTGCTGAGCATCGTAATCATGATGTTCGCGCTGTGCCTGTTTTTCCCGCTCGCCTGGTCGTTTATTCTCGGCGATGCCGCGCGAGCCGCCTACGACCAAGCAATTGTGCTGACCGCGTCCTCCGGTGCGCTGCTGTGGGCGGTGACGCGCAAGAAACGGCGCGAACTGCAGCCGCGCGACGGCTTTCTGCTGGTGGCGTTGGTGTGGACCGTGCTGCCTGCCTTCGCCACGCTGCCGCTGCTGCTCTACCTGCCACAGCTTTCTTTCACCCATGCCTACTTCGAGACGGTTTCCGGCCTCACCACGACCGGGGCGACGGTGCTCTCCGGCCTGGACGCGCTGCCGCCGTCGATCAACATCTGGCGCACCTTTCTCGTCTGGATCGGCGGCATGGGTGTAATCGTGCTGGCGGTGGCCATCCTGCCCTTGCTGGGCGTGGGCGGCAGCCAGATCTACAAGGCCGAGACGCCCGGGCCGATGAAAGATACGAAGCTGACACCACGCATTGCCGAAACCGCGAAGGGCTTGTGGCTGGTATATTTCATGATCACCGTTGCCTGCCTCCTGTGTTACCGGATCGCCGGCATGAATTGGCTCGACGCCATGATGCATGCCTTCAGTACCATGGGCCTGGGTGCCTTCTCCTCGCACGACGCGAGCTTCGCGTACTGGAACTCGCCGGCAATCGAAATGGTCTCCATCTATTTCATGCTGCTCGCGGGCATGAACTTCGGCACTCACTTTCTCGCCTGGCGGCGCTGGAGCTTCGGTCCGTACGTGCGCGATCCGGAGGCCTGGTTATTTTTGCTGGTGGTCTCTGCCAGCGTGTTCGGCATCGCATATTACCTGCTCGCCAACCATACCTACTCCAATTTCTGGACGGCGCTGCGCTATTCCGCCTTCAACGTGGTTTCCATGGCCACCACCACCGGTTATTCCAACACCAACTTCAACATGTGGCCGATCTTCGCGCCGATTTGGATGCTGTTTCTGTGCAGCTTCGCCACCTGCTCCGGCTCGACCGGGGGCGGCATCAAGATGATCCGCGCCGAACTGATGGCGCGCCAAGCGGTGCGCGAGTTGACGCGCATCATCCATCCGCGTGCCGTGGTGCCGGTAAAACTGGGAGGCGTTCCGGTGGAGAACAACATCATCTTCGCCGTGCTTGCCTTCATGCTGGTATACATCGGCGCAGTGATCGTCATGACCATGCTGCTCGCAGCCTCCGGCCTGGACATCATCACCGCGTTTTCCGCTGTGATCGCGTGCATCAACAACACCGGACCGGGTCTGGGCGGGGTGGGGCCGGCAACGACCTACGCCGGGCTGAACAGTTTCCAGATCTGGATCTGCACCGTCGCCATGCTGCTCGGGCGACTGGAACTGTTCACCCTGCTGGTAGTGTTCACCCCCGGCTTCTGGCGCAAATGATCAGCGCAGCAACTTGAAAGAGCTAAGGAACATGTCGATGTCGGCCATGGCCACAGCGCCGCGAGCGCCGACATAGGCGATCTGGTACAGGCGGTTGCCGGCCACGACAAAACGCGCTTTCAGCAGCGCACTGCGCGTGCCGGTCCTGCCTTCAGCGTAGATCTGCCGCCCCGGCAATCCGCCGATCAGAACTTGCTCCTCGGAATGCGAACTGGCGCCGATATTGCGCAACAGCGCATCGCGCTCCGCATCCAGCTGCTCGCGTCCGTGTTCTCCGGCAAGTGCCCCTGCGGGATAGTCGGTGTAGGCGACGGCCATGGTTGCCTGCTTCAGGCTGCATGCATACATCGTCATCGTGACTGCGCCCGCCGTCGTGTCGAGCGTACGCGCCTCGCGGCTGGCCTTGCCCGGTAGCAGCACCGAAAAGCCCCCTGCGCGTACAGACAGCTCGCGCCAGTCGAGTGTCGGTGCGCAGGCCGCGAGCGCGAAAGCGGCGCAGGCGAGAATAAAGCACAGCAGCCGTTTCGTGGTTTCCGAAACGGCCACCGGCCCGGTGAAACGTGAAAGGTAGTAACCGCTCACTTTGCGACAAGCGCTCGGCGCGCAGGCGCGGAGCCTCAAGTCTTGTCCTGCTTCGCCGCGATCACCGCGATCTCGACCAGTATGTCGGCGGCGGCGAGCTTGGCTTCGACGCAGGCGCGCGCCGGCAGGCTGGTGGGGTCGACCCAGGCGAGCCAGGCCTGGTTCATTTCCTCGCGCGTACGAATGTCGGCCAGCCAGATCTGCGCCGAGACGATCTTGGATTTATGGCTGCCCGCCTGCGCCAGCAGCGCATCTATCCTGCCTAGTATTTCCTCGGTCTGCGCCTTGACCGTAGCCGGCCGCTTGTCGGCGACAGTGCCGCCGACATAGACCATGCCGTTGGCCTCGACGGCGCCGGAAAGAATTTTTGCGCTCTGGTGGCGGACGATGCTCATGTGCTGTTCCTCTAGTTGTGAAGTGTCAAGCCGGTTCGTAATTCAGCACCGGCGCAAGCCATTTCTCGGTGTCGGACAAGGCAAGCCCCTTGCGCCGCGCGTAATCCTCGGCCTGGTCGCGCCCGACCTTGCCGACCGCGAAATAGCGCGACTCCGGGTGCGAAAAATAGAATCCGCTCACCGCCGCCGCCGGCCACATCGCATAGCTCTCGGTCAACGTGATGCCTAACTGCGGCGCGCCGAGCAGCCGGAACAAATCGCCCTTCTCGGTGTGGTCGGGACAGGCGGGGTAGCCGGGCGCCGGGCGGATGCCGCGGTACTCCTCGCGAATCAGGGCCTCGTTGTCGAGCGCTTCGTCCGCGGCGTAGCCCCAGAACTCGCGCCGTACGCGCAGGTGCAGATGCTCAGTGAAGGCCTCGGCGAGGCGGTCGGCCAGGGCCTTCAGCATAATGGCGCTGTAATCGTCGTGCCGGGTTTCGAATTCCTTCACCCGTTCCTCGACGCCGATGCCGGTAGTCACCGCAAATGCCCCGAGGTAATCCTTAACGCCCGATTCCCTGGGCGCGACAAAGTCCGCCAGACAATAATTCGGCTTGCCCGAGGGCCTCTGCGCCTGCTGGCGCAGATTGTGGAAACGCATTGCCACTTGGCTGCGCGACTCGCCGGCATAGATTTCGATGTCGTCGCCCACGCTGTTTGCGGGAAACAGTCCGAATACGGCATTCGCGCTGAGCCATTTCTCGGCGATGATTTTCTTCAGCATCGCCTGGCCTTCGGCGAACACGTGGCGTGCCGCCTCGCCCACCACCGCGTCCTGCAGAATTTTCGGATAGGCGCCGGACAGCTCCCAAGTCTGGAAAAATGGCGACCAATCGACGTGGCTGGCGATCGCTGCAAGATCATAGTCGCGAAACTCTTTCAACCCGGTGAAGTTCGGCGCCGGCGGCATGTAGGCCGACCAGTCAGTGGCAAAGGCATTGGCGCGGGCTTGCGCGATCGAAAGCAGCGGCGCGCGAGGCTGCCTGGACAGGTGCTGGCTGCGAATCCTGTCGTAGTCGGCGCGCACCGAACGCGCGTAGTCTTCGCGCGAGTCGTCCGACAGCAGGCTGGAGCACACGCCCACCGCGCGCGAGGCGTCCGGTACGTATACGGTGGTGCCGCTGTACTTAAGCGCGATCTTCACCGCAGTGTGCACGCGCGAGGTGGTAGCGCCGCCGATCAAGAGCGGAATGGTGAAGCCTTCGCGCTCCATCTCTCGCGCCACGTGCGCCATTTCCTCGAGCGAGGGCGTGATCAGCCCCGACAGGCCGATGACGTCGCACTTCTCCTCGCGCGCCACCTGCAGAATCTTGCTCGCGGGCACCATCACGCCGAGGTTGATGACCTCGTAGTTGTTGCACTGGAGCACCACGCCGACGATGTTCTTGCCTATGTCGTGCACATCGCCCTTGACCGTGGCGACCACGATCTTGCCCTTGGGTTTGGCCGCCTCTCCGGACTCAAGCGCGAGCTTCTGCTTCTCCGCCTCGATGTAGGGCACCAGATGCGCCACCGCCAGCTTCATCACCCGGGCGGATTTCACCACCTGCGGCAGAAACATCTTGCCCGCGCCGAACAGGTCGCCGACGACGTTCATGCCGTCCATGAGCGGGCCCTCGATCACGTGGATCGGACGTCCGCCGTTGCGTTCCGCCTGCAGCCGCGCCTCTTCCGTGTCCTCGATGATCCAGTCGGTGATCCCTTTTACCAGGGCGTGCGACAGGCGCGCCTCCACGCTCTGCTTGCGCCACTCCAGGTCTTCGACCTGCACCTTGCCCCCGCCCTTGACCGTTTCGGCGAACGCGACCATGCGCTCGGCCGCGTCCGGCCTGCGGTTCAGAATGATGTCTTCGACGTGTTCGAGCAGCGCTTTGGGAATTTCTTCGTACACGCCGAGCTGGCCGGCGTTGACGATGCCCATGGACATGCCTGCCTTGATCGCGTGATACAGAAAAGCCGTGTGTATGGCCTCGCGCACCGCATCGTTGCCACGGAAGGAGAAAGAAACGTTGGACACACCGCCCGATACCCTGGCGTGGGGAAGGTTGGCGCGGATCCAGCGCGTCGCCTCGATGTAATCGAGTGCGTAGTTGCTGTGTTCCTCGATTCCGGTGGCGATGGCGAATATGTTCGGGTCGAAAATGATGTCCTCGGCGGGAAAGTGGACTTCCCCGGTCAGGATGTCGTAGCAGCGCCGGCAAATGATTTTGCGCCGCTCCAGGCTGTCCGCCTGGCCCTGCTCGTCGAAGGCCATCACGATCACCGCCGCGCCGTAGCGGCGTGCCAACTTCGCCTGGCGCACGAATTCGTCCTTGCCTTCCTTGAGCGAGATCGAGTTCACCACCGCCTTGCCCTGCACGCATTTCAGCCCGGCCTCGATCACCGACCACTTGGACGAATCGAGCATCAGCGGAACACGCGAGATGTCGGGCTCGGAGGCGACGAGGTTGAGGAAAGTGACCATGGCCTTTTCCGAGTCGAGCATCGCCTCGTCCATGTTCACGTCCACCATCTGCGCGCCGCTCTCGACCTGCTGGCGCGCCACCGCCAGCGCCGCCGTGTAATTGCCCGCGAGGATCAAGCGCGCGAAGGCCTTGGAGCCGGTGACGTTGGTGCGCTCGCCGACGTTCACGAACAGCGAGTCGTCGCCGATGTTGAGCGGCTCCAGCCCCGACAGCCGCAGCTTCCTTTCGATCTGCGGCAACTGGCGCGGCGGCAGGCCTTTGACTGCGCGCGCGATCGCCCTGATATGGGCGGGAGTGGTGCCGCAGCAACCGCCTACGATATTGAGGAAACCGCTCTTGGCGAAATCCTGCAGCTGCCCTGAAGTATAGTCTGGCGTCTCGTCGTAGCCGGTTTCCGACAGGGGATTGGGCAGTCCCGCGTTGGGGTAGCAACTGAGATAGGTATCGGCGACGCCGGACAGCTCCTCGATATACGGCCGCATCAGCTTCGCGCCCATGGCGCAGTTCAGGCCCACCGCGAGCGGGCGCGCGTGGCGCACCGAATTCCAGAACGCCTCCGGCGTCTGTCCGGTGAGCGTGCGCCCGGAAGCGTCGGTAATGGTGCCGGAGATGATGATGGGCCAGCGCCGGCCGCGCTCTTCGAAAGCCTGATCGATCGCGAACAGGGCCGCCTTGGCATTCAGCGTGTCGAATATGGTCTCGACCAGAATCAGATCCACGCCGCCGTCGAGCAGACCGCGCAGCGACTCGCCGTAGGCGGTCACCAGGGTGTCGAAGTCGATATTGCGAAAGCCTGGGTCGTTGACGTCGGGCGAAATCGAGGCGGTTTTTGTCGTGGGGCCCAGGACGCCGGCGACAAAGCATTGGCGCTCGGGCGCATTGTGCATGCAGGTGTCCACGGCCGCGCGCGCGAGGCGCGCCGCTTCGACGTTGATTTCGCATACCAGGTCCGCCAGGCCGTAGTCGGCCATCGACGGCGCGTTCGCGTTGAAAGTGTTGGTGCAGATGATGTCCGCGCCGGCATCGAGGTAGGCGGCGTGAATCTCCCGAATGATGCCCGGCTGGGTCAGCGACAAGAGGTCGTTGTTGCCCCTGAGGTCGCGCTCAAATGCGGCGAAACGCTCGCCCCGATAGTCAGCCTCCACCAGTTTGTGGCTCTGTATCATCGTGCCCATGGCGCCATCCAGGATCAGGATGCGCTCGCCGAGCAGTCGTTCCAGTTGTGCCGCTTTATTCATTTGGCGCCTATTACGAAATGTTGGAGTCCCAACTCCCGTGCTTTTTCGAATCGAAGGCATTTCGGAAATTCTGAAATGCGCTTAAGGTGAGGCCGGCAAATAAAAAACCCGCCCTGCCAGCCAGGTACGGGTTCCCTCGCTTTAGCAGTATTTGTTTTTCGACCGGCAGGAACCGGCGGCGCCCGCAATCTGACATATCAAATCGGCGCGATAGGCAATTTTAGCGCGGGCGCGCGCTCCTTGTCCACCCGCGCAGGCCTGCATTCGCGCACAGCGCGCCGACGCTTTATACTATCCGCTTTGTCGCCGACGCTGGAAACCATGCAGCACCTGACCCCCAAGGAAGCCTACGAATTCCTGCACCAGCATCCGACGGCGATATTCATCGATTGCCGCAGCGAAATGGAGTTCTTGTTCGTCGGCCATCCGACGGGTGCGATCCTGGTTCCATGGAACGACGGCCCCGACTGGGAGGTGAATCCGCATTTCGTGGCGCACGTGAAAAAGGCTGCAAGCGTGGACCGCCCGCTGGTGCTGATCTGCCGCAGCGGCAACCGCTCGCTCGACGCTGGCGCGGCGCTGG
>DATKUQ010000392.1:0-3573 GCA_035530495.1 Burkholderiales bacterium | reverse complement strand
GCCAGCAGTTCCTGCGCGCTATAGCCGCTCATGCGGCAATAGGTTTCGTTGACTTCCAGCAGCCGTCCCCGCGCATCCACCAACCAGAAGCCGTCAATCGCCGTTCGGAGAATGGTCCGATGCTGTTCCTCGCTCTCGCGCAGCGCCGCCTCCACCCGCTTGCGTTCGGTCACGTCGCGCAAAATCACGACCGAGTGTTGCACATCGTCCAGCAGCACCGGTGAAACCGACGCGTCGATCGGAAACTGCCCGTTTGCGGCGCGCACACCCGTGAGCGCCAGGTGCGCGCCCGAGGCGTCGCTGGCGCGCGCATGAGAAGACTGTCGCATGAGCCATTCCCCGGGAATGATGCGCCCGATGTCGGCGCCGATCATCTCCGCGCGCGGGCGGCGGAAGATCTGCTCCGCCGCGGCGTTGAACAGGACGATGCGCCGTTGCGTGTCCACAATGATAATGCCGTCCATGGCCGACTGGATGACTGCCTGCAGCCGCTGCTCCGACGCGATCAAGACCGACTTGAGTTCCTCGTCCACGCGCAACTGGCGCACCAGCGACCAGGTGATTAGGGCGAGAAAGACGGCAGTGACCGCAGCAATGGCCACGAACAGCGCTGCGTTGCGATACCAGTGGCGCAGGATAAAGTCCAAGGACGAAGTCACGGTCACGACCAGCGGGTAGCCCTCGACCGCGCGAACCGCGCTGATGCGCTCGCCGGGGGCGGCCGTGCCGGCATGGCGGATCAACCCGCCTTCGGCTTCGGTGCCCTGCGTAAGCAGCGCTGAGTCGCGGTAGTCGCGCGTCGCAGCCGCGATCGCCTCCGGATAGCCGGTGAGCAGCACGCCGTCGCGGCGCAGCAGCCGTACCGCGCCCTGCGGACCGAGTTCGGGCAAGCCGAAGGGTCCGAGGAAATAGGCGGGATCGACCATTGCGGTAACCACGCCGAGAAAGGCGCCGTCCGCGGCGTACAGCGCGCGGCTCACCATGATGCTGCGCACGCCCTCCACCCTGCCGATCAGCAGCGGCGGTGGCTGCTCCGGCACCAGCTGGCTTTCGCGGTACGTACGGAAGAATTGGCTGGGGTCGTAGTCGATCCGCCGCGGGGGAATCTGCTCCGTATCGACCAGCAGTTTGCCGCTCGCGTCGGATGCGAGGAGCGCGCTCACGTAGGGCGTATGCGCGATGATTTGGCGCAATTGCTGCCGTAGCGCCCCCGCTGGGGCTAGTCTATCGCGTTCCGCCCCGGTTTGGGCGCTCTCCGCGGCAGAGTGAAGAATGGCGTTGATGGTGTGGGTCGATCTCAGCGTCTGCTCGGCCAGAATGCGGGCCACACTGAGCAGATTCTCCTCGGCGAGCTGGATCACCTCATCGTGGATGCGCCACACGCTCAGCGCCGTACTGGCGAGTATCGATACCACCGCCAGGGCGCCCAGGCCGAGCACCAGATGGCGCTGCCGCCGCGCGCGCCTGTGCGGCGACGGTGCAGCGCCTTCATGGCTGTCCGCTTGGGCCGTATGTTGCTGCAAACTGAATCCCCTGGTTGCGCCGCCAGTATAAGAGAGATCCTCCCGCGACACCCTGGATTATAGGGAAACCATCGGAACCGCGCGGCGCGGCGCGAACGATCGAGCTTGTATGACCAAAATCAAGGAGGCGCACACGCCGCGACGCATACTGGGCGCATCGCCCGTGCCCGCGAAAAGGCTAGTCGGTGATCGCGATCCGCGGCGTGCCGCGGCAATTCGGCGCCGGGGCAATTGCCCTGGACCGATCGAACCTGTGAATGCGGGGGAGCCATGAACGTTGGAGAAATCTGCAGCCGAATCGTGGTGTTCGCCGAAAGCGGCATGCCGGTGCAGCAGGCGGCCAAGCTGATGCGCGACCATCATATCGGCGCACTGGTAGTCACCGAGGGCGCCGCCGGGGCCCGCCGTCCGATCGGTATAGTGACCGACCGCGACCTTGTGGTCGAAGTGGTGGCGGCGGACGTGGACTACCGCGTGCTCAGCGTCGGCGACATCATGTCCGATCGGCCGGCGACCATCAAGGAAACCGCAGGCTTGTTCGAAGCCATCGCGCAAATGCGCAGCAGCGGCGTGCGCCGCCTGGTGGTGGTGGACGCCAACGAGCATCTGCTAGGTATCGTGGCCATGGACGACCTGCTTCCGGTTTTGGCCGAGGAACTGTCGGCGCTCGCGCTGGCGATTCGCGCGGAGCAGCGGCGCGAAGCGCAGAGGCGGCGTTAGGCGCCCTAAGCCTTCTTGTCGTGTTTCTCGAGCGCGATGCCGACCAGTTCCAGTGCGGCGCCGGCAAGTACCAGCACGACCCCGCTGGCCAGATCGTATGGCAGCCAGATGAGCAATGCACCCAACAACACCAGCAGCGCGCCTAGGCTGCGACGCAGTGATTTGTTCCTGATCATCAGCGGGATCCTCCTTGTTCGGCGTAGGTGTGTGTGCGCACCAGCTACGGTTATCAGGAGACCGCAAATAGTGCCAGGGCGGTGTGACGCAGATCAAACAAGTCGCTGCCCGCCGCATCGCACGGTGCGTATCGCGGCGGCAGCCAAGAGCGGCGAGCAACGCCTTTTTTGACCAATGTCAACAGGACCGCTGCAATTGACACTACGATGAAATCCAATCCGCAACAGGAGGACGCGATGGGCGTCAAGTCGAAGTCCGTAACGGTCCGCGGCGCCGCGCGCAAACATGCCGCCAAGGCAGCGGGCAGGCGGGGGCGCAGGGGGCCGAATGCGTCCGAAGCATGGGAGCAAACTGCGCAGTTTTCAGAGGAGCGCAACGACGAGATCGACTGCCAGCGCATCGTGGAGCGCGACCGCAGGGCGCCGCACCGGTATTACGACGACTACAACTGAGCGATCGTGCTCTGCTATCGACCGGGGCGATGGACAATCCCTTAGAGATCGTGCTGCGCGGCATCCCGGCATCGGATGCGCTGGAGCGCTATATCGGTGAAGAGGTGCGCCGGCTCGACGGCATTTACGGCCGCATCCGCAGGTGCCAAGTGGTCGCCGAGGCGCAGCAAGCGGAGAAGGCGCAAAGCGTCCGGCTCGCGGTGCGGCTGATCATCACGCTGCCGGGGACGGAGGTCGTGGTCAATCGCGAACACGGCAGCGACGTCTACGCGGCGGTGCGCGAAGCATTCGCGGCGGCGGGGCGCCAGATCAAGGATCACATGCGACGCAGCGATAGGGCACCCCGCTCGCGCAATGGAACGCCAAATGCGCGCGGCTAGGCGCGACGCCGCCACCAAGGGTTCATTGCAAAATGAGGCGATACCCCCCTCTCATGCCCCCACAATTTAGAGGCGGTTTAGTCACTTATCAGTCAAGAGTTGACACAAATGGCGAAGATTTCGATAAACGGCAAGCATGCATCCGCGGGGGGATATACAAGGGGGGTGCACCCCCCCTTGTTCGTGGGATAGAAGCTTTTCTCCCGCCGGAGGCACTTTGCCTGGTTCCGGCTTGTCCGGCTTAAGCGGTTCTGAAGCGCTCCTGAGGAGACAGTCATATGACAGCCAAACAGGTCGTATTTCGCGAGGAAGCGCACGCCG
>DATKUQ010000391.1:0-2032 GCA_035530495.1 Burkholderiales bacterium | reverse complement strand
CGCGACTTCGTTGACCATGGGCGCCGAAATCAGGAAGGAGAAGGTCACGCCCAGCGGCACGCCCGCCTGCACGAAGCCGATGAACAGCGGCACCGCCCACCAAACGTCCCTGCCCATGAACGAAGCCATGAAATCCGCGGGCACATAACCGTGTATGCCGGCGCCGATCGCGATGCCGCCGAGGATATAGGGCCAGACCTTGCCGACGATCTCGCGCACCGAAGTAAAGCCTGAGTCGAGGCGCTCGCCCAGAGTGAGCCTGTCCTCCCCAACGGCCGCGGCAGCGTGCGGCATCTCGCGCACCCAGTCTTCCAGATGCGCTTCCATTTTCAGCCGGCCGATCACCCAGCCGGCGATTATGGCCACCGACAGGCCGAGGCCCAGGTAGAGCAGCGCGATGTTCCAGCCGAACATGGCGAACAGCAGCGTGAGCGCGACTTCGTTGACCATGGGCGCCGAAATCAGGAAGGAAAAAGTCACGCCCAGCGGCACGCCCGCCTGCACGAAGCCGATGAACAGCGGCACCGCCGAGCACGAACAGAACGGCGTGACGATGCCCAGACTGGCCGCCATGACGTTGGCCGCGCCTTCGGTGCGGCCGGCCAGCAGCGCGCGCGTGCGCTCCGGCGTGAAGTAGGAGTTGACCATCCCCATCACGAACACGATGCCGGTGAGCAGCAGCAGCACCTTGGGCGTGTCGTAGAAAAAGAACTGCAGTGCGTCGCCCAGGCGGCTGCCGCGCTCCACCGGCAACGCGGCTACCAGCGCTTCGGCGGCGGGCGTCAGCAGCAGATACAGGCCAAACCAAGTCGCGGCGGCCAGGAGCAGGAACAGCAGCGGCTGCCGGCCAGGCCAGCGCCTCAACGGGGCAAGAACAGCGTCCACGGGTGTACTTCCTTCGTCATCTTCGGTTTGAGGCGCGAATTGCGCCATTACCAGGGAAGACGAACGAACCCGCGAAAAGATGCAGCCGTAGCTAAAGGACGGTCACGCGAGCGGCGGGCGCGGCAGGAAATCGCTGACCTGACCGGCCGCGTCCAGGCGCCCCTGACAGGCTTGCGTGAGGCGCTCGCGCAGCCGATTGCGCGCGCTGCACGCGCGAATTCGCTCCGGGCACGCTCGCCCCCCTGCGGCGCATGCGCGCCTCGCGCACCGCCTCGGCCGCTTTTCTACCGTAAGGATGAGATGAGGATCAGTTGCCGAAATGCCCCGTCAGGTAAGGCAGCATCGCCTTCAGCACTTCGGCGGCGACCGGCGTGGTGGCGTTGTAGTCGAGCTAGACGGGTTTGCTCATTGCGTCGTTTGCGGGATGTCGTCAATCGGCTTTTCGGGATCGGCTGGATTCAGGCGCGGGTGGGTTTCCTCGGCTTGCAACGCGACCCACAATCCCGAAAAGCCGAGGACGACGGCGGTAAACCAGAACGCAGCCGTTACATCGCCTTGCCATTGGGCCACCAGACCCAGGGCGATCGCACCGACTGCATAGCCGGTGTCGCGCCAGTAACGGTAAGCGCCGAGCGCAGTGCTGCGCCACGCAGGATGCGATATGTCCGCCACGGCCGCGATAAGGTTCGGATAAAGCAGAGCCATGCCGACCCCCATGACCGCGGCCGTCACGATCCACGCGGTCAGCCCTTGCACCAAAGTCACTGCCGCAATGCCCAAACCGAGCACCCAGAGACCGGCGACGATGGTTTTCTTGCGCCCGACGACGTCCGACAGGGCTCCGGTCGCTAGCTGGGAGCCGCCCCAGACCGCGCCGTAGACCCCCGTGACCCAGCCGATCTGCACGATGCCCAGGCCGCGTTCGTGCAGAAACACTGGAAAGAGTACCCAGAGCAGTGCATCGGCGAGCTTGTTGGTGACCCCCGCCTGCGCGAACGACCTGAAGGTTCGATGCCGGAAGGACACCAAGGTGAAAATCTCCCACATGCCGGGACGCTCGGACACGCCCTCCGCGAAGCGCGGTTTGTGGCCGACGTAGGTTCCGTTCGCGTGCTGGCTGCCTTCGGCCTTCGCCCAGGGCAAGGTT
>DATKUQ010000390.1:0-3369 GCA_035530495.1 Burkholderiales bacterium | reverse complement strand
TTCAGATTGCCGTGGCGCCTGGCCGGCGCGCGCTCAAAACGGCGGGGTGGCAGAGTGGTTATGCAGCGGCCTGCAAAGCCGTGTACGCCGGTTCGATTCCGACCCCCGCCTCCAACACCCGTTCGCTCAGGTTTGCCAAGGGATAACCGAGAATGTCCCAGGCCGGGGGCTGTCTAGCCACTCGTGCGGGAGGAGTCCATGAGCCGGGTAGAGCTCACCGCGGCGGCGAGAAGCGCGATGCACGCCGCCAGCCCTAGCGCCCAGACGGTCGCACGCCCTCCCACGAGGCTGAACATCAGCGCCACCAGAGCTGCACCGACGGTCTGGCCGAGAAGCCGCGCGGTCCCGAGCATGCCGCTCGCTCCGCCGCTGCGCTCGCGCGGCGCCGAGCTGATGATGGCGCGGTTGTTGGGGGACTGGAACAAACCGAAACCCGCGCCGCATAGCGCCATGCGCCAGATGATGTCCGCATCGGTCGGAGCGACCGGCAGCAGCGCGAGCAGCCAGAGGCCGGCGGCAAAGATCACGAGGCCGAGCGCGCCGAGGATGCCGGCGGAATGGCGGTCGGCGAGCCTCCCGGCGATGGGCGCCAGCACTGCCGTCGCCAGCGGCCAGGGCGTCATCAGCAGGCCGGTCGCCACGTCGCTGCGCCCGAGCGTGTCCTGGAAATAGAAAGGGATCGAGACGTAAGCGAGCATCTGTGCCGCGAACGAGCAGACCGAGGTCGCGATCGAGAGCGCGAACATCGGGATGCGCAGCAAATCGACCGGCAGCAGCGGCGAAGTCTGCGGGAGCTGGCGCATCACCAGTGCCACGCCCGAAAGCGCAGCGCCGATAAAGGCGAGCCCCGCGTACAGCGGGTGTCCGCCGTGACCGACGCTGTCGATTGCGATGATCAGCAGGCCGAAGAACACCGCGTTCAACAGCGCGCTGAGTGTGTCGAAACGCCGGCCCGAGCGCGGCGTGCGCGGCAGCGTGCGCGCCACGATCATGGTCACGACCCCGATCGGCACGTTGACCGCGAACAGCCAGGGCCAGGAAGCGATCGACAGGATGGCAGCGGCGACGGTCGGACCGAGGGCTGCCGAGACCGCCACGACGAAGGCGTTGATGCCGATGGCGCGTCCGAGCATCCGCTGCGGATAGATGAAACGCACCAGCGCGCTGTTGACGCTCAGCATTCCCGCCGCGCCCATGCCCTGCAGCACCCGCGCCGCGCTCAGCATGACGAGCGAACTCGACAGCGCGCAGCCGAGCGACGACAGGGTGAACACGACCAGCCCGACACGGTAGACGCGGCGATAGCCGACGATCTCGCCGAGCGAGGCGAGCGGCAGCATTAGGATGGTGATGATCAGCTGATACGCGTTCACCACCCAGATGGAATCGGCCGGGGCGGCGTTCAGGTCCTTGGCGATGGTGGGCAGCGCAACGTTGGCGATGGCGCTGTCGAGCACCGCCATGGTGATGCCCAGCGCCACGACGGCGATCGCCCAGTAGCGCTGCGGCAGCGGCAGGCCGTCAGTGTTCGTGCGCGAGGCGGTCAAGCCGGCCATGCGCCGTATCCGGCGGGATTCACTCGGGCGACCGGTGTCAGCGCCCGGCTCCGCGCGTCGGAAAATTCCATGGGCTCAATTCTACGCGCCGAAGCGTCGCGCCGGATGCAGTGTTCGCGACGGCAAGCGTGCAATCAAAAAATGCCGTTCGCGACAAAGCGCGAACGGCATTTTCCCTGGAATTGCTAGCGTCTGAATGCCGCGACGCCGGAAACCGTGACTGCGGCCGGATTGTTCGCGTTGTTGTTGCCGCCACTGTTGAGCGAATACAGCATCCCCACGCCTTTACCGGTCGCACCGGTAAAGGCACCCGCCAGCGAGCCCGAGGTGTTGGTGCCGAGGCTGCTGGTCACGCTCAGGTTGCCGCCGCCGCCCAGTTTCTTTTCGGCCTGGAAGACATTGCCGACAATCGGTATGCCCGTTGCGCTTGCGCCCCAGGTGTTGCCGCCGACCTTTATATTGCTGAGCGTGGCGTCGACCGTCTGCGTGGAGAAGTTGGCGGTGAGACTCGCATTGGCCGCGGTCAGCGGCGTGCCCACGTTGCCGTTGCTGTCGGTCGGGGTGGTACCTCCGGCGAACGTATAGTTGAAGGTCCCTGTTATCGGCAGCACCGTCGGTCCGGACTGAATCGCGCTCATGATGAAATGCGTGTTTTGCTGCGTCAGATCAACGGTGCCCAAAGAGGTGCCGCCGATGCGGTCGGTGACGCCGACGGTGCCGCCACCGTAGCGGCCCCAGCGTATGCCTGTGCTCACGTCGTAGCCCGACTCGAGCAGAGTTGCCGTGCCGATGGAGGGCGCGCCGCCGGCGCCGGCGACCGCGTAGCGCACCGGAATCTGATTGACATTAGTACAGTTGGTCGTGCATCCGGAGCCTTGCGTTTCCACAACCGGCAGTTCGCCGTCGAACGCGACCGGAAACCCGTTTACAGTCTGGGTGCGGTAGGGCGAGACAAAGCCGCCATTGATGCGGTAGTTTTCCGAAGAGTCGATCTGACCCGCACCGTTCATTCCGCTCGCGAACGCCACGATCTGATACGGCGTCAGCGTGCTGTAGGGTAGTGCGTTGCTGAAGGCGAGCGCGCCGCTCGCGCTTGTGTTGGGACAGGGAGCAGAGGTGCAGGGCGTGCTGCTGTTCAGGTCGAACGTAAGGCCTGCCCCTCCCAGACCGATGCCCATCAACTGCCCCTCGATGTTGCCCCAGCCGGAGTTGGCTGTGCCGGTGGTGGGGCTAAGCGTGACAGCCATATCGTGATAAGCGCTAGTCGGCGTTACCGTCGTGCCGGAAGTTATCGTGCTGCCGGAAGACGACGTAGCGTAAAAGGAGCCGTCATTGCCCATGCGGACGTCGGGAGCGCTGACGCCCCAAGTGCCTGCGGCGGTGGTCGCAGTCATGCCGAAACTGACGCTCGCGTTATCGAAGTTGGCCACCAGCGCCGCATGGGTGACCGTGCCGGTCGCGCCGGTCTGGTCGTGCACCATCGAGGCGCCCAGCGTGTAGTTGGCGACGAACGGAACCACCGGCCCCAGGGAGTTCGAGTAGCCCGCAATCGCACTCGGCAAGTAGTCGGGGAACGGTGCCGGGCCTCGCACCCAGGACAGCCCATCCGCAAGTACTGTGCGCGACGGCGCGGTACAGCCGCTGGTGCCGAAGCAGCCGCTGTAGTCGATACCGCTGACGCTCAGTGTTGGCGATGGTGCCTGCCAGCCAAGCAGGATGTTGCCGTCGCTTGCGTTCGCCGGGTTGCCTATGGCGAGCGCCACGGGTGTCGCGGGCGTCGCCGTGCCGCCGGACAGCGCGAGCGCATTGCCGT
>DATKUQ010000389.1:0-6732 GCA_035530495.1 Burkholderiales bacterium | reverse complement strand
GAACGCGATCGTTCACGCCCCCTACATCTATTCGGTGGTCGGCGCGGCAGGTGTTAACCTGCTGGCGCAATAGCAACGCGGCTGTCGGTCAACGGCCGGGGTAGAAGCACAGCGCTTGTCTTGCGGACCGGCGCTTCGAATTTGCGCCGGGGCGGGGCTCCCTTAGAACCCATTTCAAAATGAGCCGTCATTCCGAGGCCCCCTCGACTACGCTCGGGGCAGGCTCTGGCCGGGGAATCTGCTTCTTCTTGATTTGACAGCAGATTCCTCGCTCCGCTCGGAATGGCACCTGTTGAAATCGTGATTTTAAAACGGCTTTTGAGAGTCTGTTTGGAAAAGCTAGGATATCCTTGGATCAGGTCGTTGCAGAATTCATTTCGGCGCGGGGTTCAGATAATGCCCGGACTTTCCGCCCTTTTTTTCCAGCAGCAATACCCCTTCGATGCGCATGCCGCGGTCCACTGCCTTGCACATGTCGTAAATGGTAAGCAGGCCTACGCTGACTGCGGTCAGCGCCTCCATTTCAACGCCGGTTCGGCCCAGAGTCTCGACCGTAACGATAAGCGTGATGCCGCAGCCGGCCGTGTCGGGTTCGAATTCGGCACTCACGCGGGTCAGCGCCAGCGGGTGCGCCAGCGGGATCAGATCCGCGGTGCGCTTTGCCGCCTGGATCGCGGCGAGGCGGGCCACTCCGAGCACGTCGCCTTTTTTTGCCGTTCCAGCTTGGATCAGGCGCAGGGTCGCCGCTTGCATGCGTATGCTGCCGCGGGCGCGGGCGCTGCGGCGCGTTTCGCCCTTGCCGCCGACATCGACCATGTGTGCCTGTCCGCGCGTGTCGAAATGCGTGAGCTTTTTCGTGTCGGCGGGGGAACTTCGTTTCATAGCAGAGTATCATATTACCATGCGTATCAGTAGCTTGCTCGTGCTGTTCATGGTGTTCGCGCCGCCCGCGCTGGCCGATGGTCTGCCCGACCTGGGCGATACCGCGCAACTCACCGTCTCGCCACAAATGGAGCGCCGCGTGGGGGAGGAGGCCATGCGCGACATTCGCCTGCACGATCCTGCATTCGATGACGATGCGGAGGCCACCGCGTATCTCAATACCCTTGGCGATCGTCTGGTGTCCAACAGCGCGGGCGCAAACCAGCCCTTCGAGTTTTTCCTGGTCAAGGATCCCACGCTGAACGCGTTCGCCCTGCCGGGCGGCTACATCGGCGTGAATACCGGGACCATCGTGACCGCTCAGAGCGAATCGGAGTTGGCGGCGGTGCTGGCGCACGAGATCGCGCACGTGACACAGCACCACATGGCGCGCATGGCCAGCAAGAATGGACAGCTGTCGCTGGCGATGCTGGCGGCTCTGGCGCTGGCGATCGTTGCGCGCAATTCCCAGGCGGGTTCTGCTGTGGCGACGATCGGTCAGGCAAGCGCAATTACAGCGCAGATAGGCTACACGCGCGAGTTCGAGCGCGAGGCCGACCGTATCGGCTTCCAGACACTGCGGAAATCCGGCTTCGATGTGCGCGCCATGCCCGCGTTTTTCCTGCGTATGCAAAGGGAGGAACGCCTGTCCGAAAACAACGCACCGGCCTATTTGCGCGACCACCCGGTTACCACCGAGCGCATCGCCGACGCCGAGAATCGGGTTCAGGGATTGCCGTACAAGCAGGTTCCCGACAGTCTCGACTTCGAATTGGTGCGCGCCAAGCTGCGCGCCGAGCAGGGCGCGCCGCGCGATACGCTGGCGCAGCTCGAAGCGGACCTGCGCGAAAAGAAATTCAGCAGCGAAATCGCGGCTCGCTATGGTGTAGCGGTGGCCTTGTTGCGCGCGCAGGAGCCGGCCCGCGCGGCAGCGGAACTCGCGCCCTTGCTTAAAACCACCGACCATCCCATGCTCGCAGGGCTGGATGCGCGCATCAAGCGAGCGAGCGGCGACGACAAGGGCGCGCTCGCCGTGCTGAAACAGGCGCTCCAGCGCTATCCAGACAACCGCGAACTCAACTATGAGTGCGTCGAAACGATGCAGCGGCTTGGGCAAAATCGCGATGCGCAGTCGCTGCTGGACCGGCAGATCGCGAATTTTCCGCGCGATGCGCGGCTGTATGAGCTGCGGGCGAAAAGTTATGCGTCCCAGGGCAAGCGACTGCTGGCGCACCAGGCGCAGGCCGAGGCCTACGCGCTGCAGGGCAGTCTGCCTGCGGCGATCGAGCAGTTGCAGCTGGCACAAAAAAGTGGCGACGGCGATTTCTATCAGCTATCCAGCGTAGACGCGCGCTTGCGCGATTTGCGAGCGCAGCTTGCGCAGCAGAAGAAAGACAACAATTAGCCCGCGGACTCAGCCCATTTTGCCGGGCGTTTCGAAATAGGCCTCGAACAGCAGATCAAAGGTCATCTCGGTTTCAGCAAGTAGCTGGTCCTCGCTTTCAGTTCGGCGCGCGGCGCCCTGCAGCAGTGTTTGCACCCCCGCGGCTTCGGCCACCTTGGTTTCGCCCGCGTTGAGCGCATGAATGAGTGCGCCAATGCGCGCGAGACCGGCATTCTGGTCCAGCTTGAAGCCGGCGAGGATTTCCTCGAATGTGACTTTGTTCTTCGAGTTGCAAAACGTCGCACCGGCGTAGCCGTAGCTGATCGCGTTCTCTGGACAATCCTGGTGCTTATCCAGCCACAACAGCGTCGCTTCCGGGTCGATGAAGCGTCGGATCAGCCAGGCGGACGCCAGCTGGTCGGCCCACAGGGGTTTGCGCGTCGCCCAGATGCGCCGGAAATACAGCTTGCCGGTCGTATCAGGCGTGCCGCTCTTTTTCTGCGCATCGGGGAACATCAGCGAGCGCACCGCCTGCTCGGCCTCGGCCAGAGTGCGCGCTGCACGCTCTTTCGCCTGCGACGGAAAAAAGTCGAGCGTGCTGACGATCTTGTAGTCGCGCTTGTGCTTGCTGAGCAGACGCATGATCGACACCGGATCGGAAACGCCGAAGGCGGCCCTCAGGCCCTCCACGGTCTTGATCAGGTCGTCATAATTCTGTGTGCGATCGAACAGGGCGAGGAACTGCCGCGCCTGCGCCTCGTCCAGACTGTTCACCGAAAGCAGGTGGGCCGAACCGTTGATGCGCGCAATGTGGTCGCTCAGATGGCTCAGGCTCTGGCGTGCCGCCGGGGTATCGGGCAGAAGGAATACCCCGTCGCGCAGTACCGCGCAGCCCAGGGATTCGAGCGTGCGCAGCACGCGCATGCGCGCAGCCGGATCATCCGTGGGCAGGACAGTGACGTAGGCGAGCCAGCGCGCGCTGGCTGCGGCCCTGGCGCCTTCGGTGGCCATCGCTATCGGGCCCGAGCGTCTTGGCACGCGGCGTGTTGCGCAGCGGCGCGTCCGCCCTGTGTCAGATCTGCATCGCCATTGGCCGCTGCATTGTCCATGCTTGTCCCGTCCCCGATAAGCGATTTTATCAATTTGCACGAGCCGCTTCCAGCTAATCTCCGGCCAATCAGCCAACCTTATCAGTAAATCAAAATCTCTGGCTTGTGAGCGCACTCGCCACTGCGCACAATACTCGCAGTTTTGCTGTTGCGGGCTTGGGGCCAGGCCAGCAAACCAATTCAAAAAAGAGGCAAAAGGGATGTCCAAACTTGTCCATCCTCACGGAGGGGGATCGCTCAAGCCATTGCTGCTAGAGCGTGCTGCGCTGAAAGCGGAATTGGCGCGGGCGCAAGCGTTGCCGCGACTGCGGGTGTCGTCGCGCGAAAAAGGCGACCTCATCATGCTCGGCATCGGCGGCTTCACGCCGCTCGATGGCTTCATGACCCACGCCGACTGGCAGGGCGTATGCGACGGGTATCGCACGGCGGACGGCCTGTTCTGGCCGATTCCGATCACGCTTTCCGCCGACGCGCAGATGGCGGCGGGCATCAAGGCGGGCAGCGAACTCGCGCTCGTCGACCCCGATTCAGAGGAGATCCTCGCGACCATCAAGGTAACCGAGAAATACGCGATCGATAAGGCGCACGAATGCATGTCGGTGTTCCGCACCGCGGATGCCGATCATCCCGGCGTGAAAATGGTCCTGGGGCAGGGCGAGGTCAACCTCGCCGGCCCCGTCAAAGTGCTCTCCGACGGAGGCTTCAAGGAAAAATACGGCGCGCTGTTCATGACTCCGGCGGAAACCCGCGCCGAATTCGAACGCCTCGGATGGTCGAAGGTGGCGGCGTTTCAGACGCGCAATCCCATGCATCGCTCGCACGAGTACCTGGCCAAGGTGGCGATCGAGGTATGCGACGGCGTACTGGTGCATTCGCTGCTGGGCGCACTCAAACCCGGCGATATCCCGGCCGATGTGCGCACACGCGCAATCTCGGCGCTGATGGACAGGTATTTCGTGAAAAACACCGTAGTGCAGGCCGGCTATCCGCTGGACATGCGCTATGCCGGCCCGCGCGAAGCGCTGCTGCACGCGTTGTTCCGCCAGAACTACGGCTGCTCGCACCAGATCGTCGGCCGGGACCACGCCGGCGTGGGCAGCTATTACGGCCCCTTCGACGCGCACCATATTTTCGACCAGATTCCGGCCGGATCGCTGGAAACCCAGCCGCTCAAGATCGACTGGACTTTCTGGTGCTACCAGTGCGGCGGCATGGCGTCGGCGCGCACCTGCCCGCACGAAGAGAAGGACCGCCTGAATGTTTCCGGGACCAAGCTGCGCAAATGGCTGTCCGAAGGCAGCCCGGTGCCGGCCGAGTTCAGCCGGGCGGAGGTGCTTGCGATTCTGCGCGACTATTACGCCACGCTAGCAGCGCACGAAAAAGTCGAAGTGAAGCTCGCCGGACATTCCGCGCGCTAGCTCGAGAATTTGCTTTCCGAAATTGTTTTTTCTAGGAGGTAGTAACGATGCCGACATTCGTCCGTACCGAAAAATGCGACGGTTGCAAGGGGCAGGACAAGACCGCGTGCATGTATATTTGCCCGCACGACCTGATGCATCTGGACCGGGACGGTTCCGTGACTGGCCATTCGATGAAGGCCTACAACGTGGAACCGGAGCAGTGCTGGGAGTGCTATTCCTGCGTAAAGATCTGCCCGCAGAGCGCGATTGAGGTGCGCCATTACGCGGACATCGTGCCGCTGGGCGCCTCGGTGCAGCCGCTGCGCGGAACCGATTCCATCATGTGGACGATCAAGTTCCGCAACGGCACCATGAAGCGCTTCAAGTTCCCGATCCGCACCACGCCGGAAGGCTCGGCTGACCCCTACGGCGGCAAGCCGAAGGCGGACATGGCCGACATCGAAAAGCCCGACGTGCTGTTCACCAAGGGGCTGCACGCGGGCGACCGCAGCCAGTTCGTCAAGGGATAGACAGGCAATCATGGAGCGTCGCGCGTGGTTCGCTTGTTGTGCCCGCGCTTCGGACTGAGCTTTTTTACGGCAGAGGGCTACAGGGTTTAGCCCAAGCCGCACTGAGAAAGGGAAACTGCAATGGCTGAATACGTGTTTGGCAATCCTGAAATTATTGAAGAAGAAGTCGACATGCTCATCATCGGCGGCGGCATGGCCGCCTGCGGCAGCGCATTCGAGATCCCGCGGTGGATCGAGGGCACCGGCCTCAAGGTAAAGCTAGTGGACAAGGCGGCGCTGTCGCGCTCGGGCGCCGTGGCGCAGGGCCTGTCGGCGATCAACACCTACCTCGGCGAGAACGACCCTGCCGATTACGTGCGCTACGTGCGCAACGATCTGATGGGCATCGTGCGCGAAGACTTGATCTACGATGTCGGCCGCCATGTGGACGACTCGGTGCATAACTTCGAGGACTGGGGCCTGCCGATCTGGAAGGCCCAGGGCGACGAGGAGAAGAAACTGCGCGACGGCGGCAAGCCGGTGCGCTCCGGCAAGTGGCAGATCATGATCAACGGCGAGTCCTACAAGTGGATCGTGGCCGAGGCGGCGAAGAAAGCGCTGGGCATGGACAACATCCAGGAGCGCGTGTTCATCGTGCGCCTGATCAACGACAAGAACGACCCGACCCGCATCGCGGGGGCGGCGGGCTTCTCGGTGCGCGAGCACAAGCTCTATATCTACAAGTTCAAGGCCTGCATGCTTGCCGCCGGCGGCGCGGTGAACGTGTTCCGCCCGCGCTCGGTGGGCGAGGGCGGCGGGCGCGCCTGGTTCCCGGTATGGAACGCCGGCTCGACCTACTCGATGGCGGCCGAAGCCGGCGCCGAAATGACCATGATGGAAAATCGCTTCGTGCCGGCGCGCTTCAAGGACGGCTACGGCCCGGTAGGTGCATGGTTCCTGCTGTTCAAGGCCAAGGTACAGAACGGCATGGGCGAAGACTACGGCACGCTGCGCGGCGACAGCATCAAGGACGAAAAGCGCTTCGGCAAATACGGCCAGGGCGTGCCGGGCACCTGCCTGCGCAATCACATCATGCTGGAAGAGATGATCAACGGCCGCGGCCCGATTTTCATGGACACGCCGACCGCGCTGGCCAAGCTGGGCGAGAAAATGACGCCGAAGGAACTCAAGCACCTCGAAGCCGAGGCTTGGGAGGACTTCCTCGACATGACCATCAGCCAGTGCGGCATCTGGGCCGGCGAGAACGTCGAGCCGGAAAAAACCATGTCGGAGATCATGCCGACCGAGCCGTACCTGCTCGGCTCGCACTCCGGCTGCGCCGGCCTGTGGGTGTCGGGCCCGACCGATCTGCCGGGTGTACCCAAGGAATGGTCCTGGGGCTATCGCAG
>DATKUQ010000388.1:0-5929 GCA_035530495.1 Burkholderiales bacterium | reverse complement strand
CACCGAGCAGACCTTTCCGATAAGCAGCCATTCGTCGATCGTGCGCAGCGCAGCCTGTGTTGCGCGCACGGACGCCGGGTCGAGCGTGTCCTTGTGATCGGCAAGAAAGTTGGTGAGCAAGGTGCGCGATGTCTCGCTCGGCACCTGCGCCACCGCGGCGATCGCCTTCAGGCGCTCGGCCGGCAGCTCGCTGTTCAGGCCGCGCTTGGCCAAAGCCACGGAAAGCGTGCGTTTGATGCCGGCATCGTGCTCGTTGGCGAGCGCTCGCTCCACCAACGCGGGGTTCAGCGCGGCGAACTTCCTGTCGATCTGCGCCGCGGCCGCTCGGCGCGTCTCCGTCTTGGGGCTGAACAGGTCGAGTTCGGCCGATGCCACCGCGAGAGCGCGCATCATCACGATGCTGGGCACATATGGGAGCTCGGCGGGCGCCTCGCTGACGGGCTGTAGCGTCGACGCGTCGAGCGCGGTGCCGCTACCGATGATTACCGGGTTGGCGCTCTGGCGGCATACGAAGCCGCCGTTGCGCAGAGCGGCCATGACCTGGGACGACCAATCGCGATCGTCGGCCACGCCGACGCTCACGATCCGATCGATCGCGGTGCGCTGCGCGGCGCCGCCGGCGCAGAAGTTTTGCATCAGCGTCAGCCGCTGTTGCGGCGTCAAGGGTGCGGCCGATGCCGCGGCGATGCCGCCGCAGATCAGCAAAGCGGCCCAAGTACACCTGCGTAAATAGTCTGTCATCGATATATTGCTCACTATGGGAAAATCGAGCCGGGCGCGTGCAGCGTGCACACGCCCGAGCCTGCGGGCACTCGACGATCAGGCCTTGCCGATGTACGGGCTGAACGGAATCGGCTTCACGATGTCCTTGGACTTCCACAAGATGTCGAAACCTTGCTTGGCATTGATCGAGCCGATCATGTCGCCGCGCCACAGGTACTGGTTGCTCGCGTCCATCTTCGCGGTGTAGCCGGCGGGATCGGCTACCGTCATGCCCGCCAGTGCCTTGCGTACCGCGGTCGGCGCGACCGATTTCGCCTTCTTCGCGGCCTGCGCCCACAGCTGCAGCCCCATGTAGGTGCTGACCATCGGGTCGATCACCATGTCGGGCCGGTGCTTCAACTTGTTGGTCTGCACGTACTTGCTCCAGTCGGACTTCAACTGCTTGTTCAGCGGCGTGGCGACGTTCTGGAAATAGCACCAGCAGCTCAGATGCCCGACCAGGGGCTTGGTATCCAGTCCCTCGAGGTCGCTATCGACGACGTCCAGGCCGAGGATCGGGATATCGGTGGCGCGGATGCCCTGGTTGATGGCTTCCTTGAACATCGCCGGGATCGAATCGCCGACCACCGTCAGCACCACGATGGCCTGGCCGCCCGGCTGCGCCGCGAAGGCCTTAATTTCGCGCACGAGGGTCTGAAAGTTCGAGTAGCCAAACGGCACGTAATGCTCGCGCAGCGCCGAGTCAGGAATGCCCTTGGTCTTCAGATAGCCTTTGAGCATCTTGTTGATAGTGCGCGGCCACACATAGTCGCTGCCGAGCATGAAGAACCGCTTGGCTTCCCCGCCTTGCTCGCTCATCAGGTATTCCACCGCCGGCAGGACCGAACTGCTCGGTGGCGAGTTCAGATAGACGATATTTTTTGACTGCTCCTCGCCCTCGAAGTGCAAGGGATAGAACAGCAGATTGTCCTGCGCCTCGACCACGGGCAGCACCGACTTGCGCGAAACCGAAGTCCAGCAGCCGAATATCGCCGCGACCTTGTCGCTCAGAATCAGCTGCTTGCCGAGTTGCGCGTACATCGGCCAGTCCGACCCCGGGTCGACCACCACGCCATGGAGCTTGCGTCCGAGCACGCCGCCTTTGGCGTTGATCTGGTCGATGGTCATCAGCGCGATGTCCTTGAGCAGCGACTCGTTGTTCGCCATCGTTCCCGATTGCGAGAACAGCAAGCCGATGTTCACCGGGTCGGCTTTTGCGGCAGCGAACGCTGTCTCCGGCAGCGAGGTGGTAGAGGCAGCCACGACGGCCGATCCGACAGCAGACAGAAAATTACGTCTATTCATTGATTTGCTCCAACTGAATGAATTAGCCAAAAAAAAAGCCCACACCAGTGGACCTGGTCGCGGGCTTTTTTGCCGTTGTCGCTGTCGACGCCTTTGTCTTGAGCAACGCGCCCATTGCGAACTCATCTGCAGTGCAGTTAGCGAGGGCAAGCAAGACTAAGCAATCGTCATGCCAACCGATTCACGGGCCGCCGAGGTGCCCGCGTATCCGGATACGCAGTGCGAATGATCAGGCCGCGCCGAGACTGCGAAACCCTCTCTCACGACGTATGGCTAGTGTCGCGCACCGCTCGCGGCACGCTTTTTGCTCGCGATGTGGACGGTAATGCTGTCACGCACTCGGGTCGGAACGCGCTGCACGGTCAAGGTGCGGAGCTGGAAGATTACGCATCTCGGTGGTGCATGATCCAGTCCGACTGAAAACACTTTCCTTCTTTCCGAACTGCTTAATGTCAATGAACGATTCGCGACCGATCAAAATTGGTGTTCTTTACTCGGGTACCGGCGTCACCTCGGCGGTCGAACTGACGCAGCAGCGCGCGACAATGCTGGCCGTTGAAGAAGTGAACGCTGCCGGCGGCGTACTCGGGCGCGAATTGCAGCTTGTCTGCCTGGACCCGGCCTGCACCCCGCACCTCTACGCCAGCCTGACCGAGAAACTCGTCCTCGAACACGGGGTGCGGCTGGTAATGGGCTGCTACATGTCGAGCACGCGCAAGGCGGTGATTCCGATCGTCGAACGCCACAACGCCCTATTGTTTTACGCAACACCGTATGAGGGTTTCGAGTACAGCCACAATGTTTTCTATGCCGGCGCGGCGCCGAACCAGAACATCTTGCCGCTGGCGGATTTCATGCTGTCGAAGTACGGCTCGCGCGTCGCCATGGTCGGGTCTGGCTATATATGCCCGTACGAGGCGAACCGCGTCTTGAGCGATCTGCTCTACGAGCGTGGCGGCGCGAAAGTATCGGAAATATACCTGCCGCTGGATGCCGGATTGGAGGGTTTCGAGGACGTGGCGGCCCGGATCAAGGCGAAGCAACCTGACTTTATATTCTCTACGGTCGTCGGCGATGGCATCCTGCACCTGCACCGTGCTCTCGCCCGCGCCGGCCTCGATCCGTACGCCATGCCTATCGCTAGCCATATGACGGGCGAAGCCGAGGTTGCTGCGATGGGCGCTGATCTGGCCGAAGGGCTCATCACCTGCGCCAGCTATTTCCAATCTGTCGACACCGCAGCGAACCACCGCAGCGTGCGCTGCTACAAGGCCCGCTTCGGCGATGAGCTTGTCACCAACACGTGTTGGGAAGCCGCGTACTTCCAGATGCATTTGCTCGCCGATGCGATAGGTCGTGCCGGCAGCGACGACCCTACGCTGGTTGCGCGCGTACTGCCCGGGCTCGAGTTCGATGCGCCCCAAGGCCGCGTGCGCATCGACGAGCACAACAACCACACCTACCTTCACCCGCGCATCGGGCAGTGCAACAGCAATGGCCAGTTCAAGGTGATCGCCAGCGCACCGGGACGCGTGAAGGCGGATCCTTACGTCGTCTCGCACAGCCCTCCGGGCTGGACCACGCGCGTCGAGGGTACAGCAGCTCCACTGGAGTGGTCGTGAGCGGGGTCGATGTCACGCACGCGATGCTTAAGAACATCCGCGCGCTGAGCGTGGTCGTCGTGCATCCTCAAGCCCAGGACGGTGATGAACTGGGCGCTCAACTGCAGCGCATCGGCTGCAAGTTCCAGATGTTCTGGCCGGAGCTCGACGCGCTGCCGCTTGGCACCGACCTGGTGTTGCTTGCTGTGCGTCCCGAGACGCTGTCGTTGAAGTACCCGTGGATGCATAGGATGGTGACTCCGCCGGTTATCCCTGTGCTGACCTTCGAGAACCCGATCACGCTGGCCGCGGTACTGCAGCTCGATGCGTTCACCACGATCGCCTCCCCAGTGCGCTCGGCCGGGCTGCTCACCGCGATAGCCCTGACGATGCATCAGAGCAAGGCGCGGCGTGCGCGTGAACGCTACATCGAGCGGCTCGAGAAAAAGTCGGTACACCACCGCGTCATTCAGCAGGCCACGCAGATTGTGATGGAGAGCCGCGGGCTCGCGGAAGCCGAGGCCTACCAACTGTTGCGCTCGCAGGCGATGCTAAAGCGCGAAAGCATCGAGAGTATCGCCAGCGGCATCGTGAAGGCCCGGGCCGCACTGAGTTTTTGAGGGGTCGCTGTGCCTGTGCGCGCGACCTTAGAGCCGCCGGGCGCCAGAACCGCTTTGCCCGTAGCCGCGCGCGTTCATCCCATCGGGTTGGTGGGATTGCGCTCCTGCAGGATGTCTTCCATGCGCCACTGGATCGAGGGTTTGATTTTCGGGTGCGTCAGGATGTAGAAGCGTTCGTCGCGCACCGCCTCGTACACCTTCTGCGCCACGTCGGCGGCCGTGAGCTTGCCCGATTGCACCGCTTTTTTCAGGCTGGCGTCGAGCGCGAGGTCGGCGGCGCTCTTGTGCCGTGTTTCGCTCAGCGCGGCGGGGCGGTTGCGCCCGGAATCCGCGATCCCCGTAGGCACGTAGGCCGGGCAAAGCACCGAGCATTTGACTTTGGCCGCCTTCTGCGCGAGGTCCTGGTGCAGGCATTCGGAAAGCGCCACCACCGCATGCTTGGACACGCTGTAGATGCCCATGCCCGGCGGCGAGAGCAGTCCGGCGACCGAGGCCGTGTTGATGATATGGCCTTCGCTTTGCTGCTGCAGCATGATAGGCGTGAATACGCGCACGCCGTGGATCACGCCCCAGAGGTTGACGCCCAGCACCCACTCCCAGTCGGCGACGGTGTTGTCCCAGACATTGCCGCCCTCGGCCACGCCGGCATTGTTGGCTACGAGGTGCACGCCGCCGAAGGTCGCAAGCGTCTTTTGCGCCAGCGCCTCGACCTCGGCCGCCTTGGAAACGTCGGTGCGCACGCCGATGACTTTCGCCCCGGCAGCCTTCATTTCCGCTTCCGCTTTTGCCAGCGCGTTCGGTTCGACGTCGGCGAGCACGATGCGCATGCCCTCGCGCGCGAAGCGCTCGGCCATGGCGCGCCCGAGGCCGCTCGCGCCGCCGGTGATGACTGCGACCTTGTCTCGAAATTCTTTCATGGGATAAGCGCTCCGCTGTCAAAGGGAAAACCGCATCATACTGAATTGCCGCGCGCGGCGGCGCGCATGCATCCGCCGACGGTGCAGGTGCGCGGGACCGGTCCTTAGGTTTTCGGGTGCAGCGGCGGCACCGGGCGCGGCTTGCGGTTCTTGTCGGTCGCGACGTAGGTGAGCGTCGCCTCGGTCACCTTGACGACCTCGATTTCCTCGGGGTTGCGCTGCGCGTACACCTCGACGTTGATGGTGATCGAAGTGTTGCCCACGCGCACGATCTCGGCGTAGAAGGACAGCAGGTCGCCGATCTGCACCGCCTGCTTGAACTGGAAGGAATTCACCGCCACCGTGGCCACGCGGCCGCGCGCATGGCGTCCGGCGAGGATGCCGCCGGCGAGGTCGACCTGCGCCATGATCCAGCCGCCGAAAATATCGCCGTGATGGTTGGCGTCGGCCGGCATGGGCATCACGCGCAGCACCGGTTCCTTGCCTTCGGGGAGCTTCGCTGGTTCGGTCATGATGTTCAATGTTACCGCGAATGGTCTTCACGGTCTTCCTCGATTGGCACGCGTGGTCGCAGCGCCGAAATGATCGAGAGCCGCGTCGATGCCGGTGCGCCAACAAATTTTATTCGCGCTATGTGCGCTACCGCCCGGACCGCGCGGACCGCGTAGCCGCAGAATGCGCTCATTGCCAGTCAGTTTCTCTTGCCGTGATTCGCGGCCCCGGG
>DATKUQ010000387.1:0-10833 GCA_035530495.1 Burkholderiales bacterium | reverse complement strand
CGTACGCCGGCTTCCCAGGCGCCGCGCGCGATCGCCTCGTTTCCGGTCAAGGGCCGGACTTCCCTGGCCTGGTTTTGCGACTCCTCCACTGCTTCCGGCATTGTGCCCATGCGCTGATCCTCCCTGACGTTAAAGCGCATATCTCTTCTGTTAGACCCCGGATCATCCTCAAACCGGCTGGGGCCTGTTTTGATCTAGATTAAATCTAGATTATTAAATTTGCAGTTTGGCGGGCAGTCGGGCCAGCGGCCACGGAACAGCGGCCACGGAACAGCCTGGCGCCTACCCTTGGCTTGCTGTTTGCGCATTGCCAGCGGCTTTGCGCTGGCGTTCGATCAGCTTGAGCATGGTGTCCACGGTGATCGAGCGGAAGGTGGCTTTGGCGATTTCGTCGACTTCCGCCATCACCACACCCAGCGCACGACCGACATCGCTCGATCCGTCGAACTCGTCGCTCTCGCCGGTGCGCGTGCTGATGTCCTCGAACAGTTCGATCACGTCCATCAGTGTCAGGCGTCTGGCATTGCCGCTGAAGCGGTAGCCGCCGCCCACGCCGCGCGCCGACTCGACCAGTCCGGCGCGGCCCAGCTCGCGCAGTACCTTGGCCAGGTGGTGGGTCGAAGCGCCGTATTTTTCCGCGATTTCGGCCGCCGCCAGCTGCCGTCCAGGGTTGGCCGCGAATTCGAGCACGCTGTAGAGCGCGAGGCTGGTGCTTTTCTGCAATTTCATCGGCGCATCCTGGCCATCAGTCCAAGTCCTTTTCCAGCGGGATGAACGGCGCGGCCATCATGCCCTGGCTGCGAAAGAACGACAGCACCAGGCTGTTGTCGCGCGCGAGAAGGGTGCGCACCTTGTTCACGCCGGCGTGGCGAAAGCCGTCGCAGATCGCCTCCAGCATGCGCGCGCCGACGCCTGCGAGTCGGGCGCTGGTGCGTACGCTCAGGCCGAACACCCAGCCGCAGGGCGCGGAGCCGAATTCCCAGTCGCGCACTTCGCCTATGATGAAGCCCTGGATGAGGCCACCGGATTCGGCCACCAGAAACAGGCGCTGGCGCGTACGTCCGCCGCCGTAGCGGTGGAACAGTTCGTACCAGTAGTCCGTTTTTTCAATGCCGGTGGTCTCGGTATCGATGGCGATCACCTGGCCGAGGTCGTCCGCTTCCACCGGCCGCACCCGCAACTCGGGCGGGGCTGCGTCCTGCACTTGGGGTCTGCTCATGCTGTTGCCGACGTCCTTAGCGATGCGCTCATATTGCTGAAAAGGCTGATTTGAATCAAAACTCGCATTTCAGTACGACAATACCATATAATCCAGTTTCGAGGCAGCCCCGCAGCACGGGCCTGCCGGACGTAGCGCGATCGTGCCGAAGGTCTAGGGTCTTGGATCCTAGAAGAAGAACCGGGCGGGTTGACGGTGGCGCATCCAACCACACAAGAGGAGACATGATGAAATCCACGCAAGCGAGAAACAGCTTTAAGCGCGGCCTGGCCGCGGGCGCCGCGGCTTTGGCATTGATCGCCGGCACGGCGGTTGCACAGGAGCCGATCAAGATCGGCTCCTTCCTGTCGGTCACCGGCGGCGCGTCCTTCCTCGGCGATCCGGAAAAGAAAACGCTCGAGCTCTACGTCGATAAAATCAATGCGGCAGGCGGCGTGCTCGGCAGAAAGCTCAAACTGATCTCCTACGACTCGGCCGGCAGCGCGGAAAAAGCGCGTACTTTTGCCAAGCGCCTGATCGACGAGGACAAGGTCGATGTGATCATCGGCGGTTCGACCACTGGCGAGACCATGGCAGTGATACCGCTGGTCGAAGCCGCGCATATTCCGTTCATCTCGCTTGCTGGTGCGGTGGTGATCACCGAACCGGTGAAAAAATGGGTGTTCAAGACCCCGCAAACGGATCGCATGGCCTGCGAGAAGGTTTTTGCCGACATGCAGTCGCGCAAGCTGACCAAAATCGCGCTCATTTCCGGCAACGGTGGCTTCGGCAAGTCGATGCGTGCCCAATGCCTGAGCGTCGCGAGCAAGTATGGCATTCAGGTGATCGCCGATGAGAGTTATGCCAACGGCGACACCGACATGACGGCCCAGCTTACCAAGATCAAGAACACCCCGGGATTGCAGGCGGTGCTCAACCCTGGCTTCGGTGCGACCCCGGCGATCGTCACCAAGAACTACCGCCAGATCGGCATCACCGTTCCCTTGTACGAGTCGCACGGGGTCGCTTCCAAGGGTTATATCAAGCTTGCCGGTGCTGCCGCCAATGGCGTGCGCCTGCCTGCAGGGGCCCTGCTGGTTGCCGACGCATTGCCGGCCAGCGACCCGCAACGCGCGGTGCTGTTGAGCTACAAGCACGCTTACGAGTCGACATACCATTCCGATGTGGCGACTTTCGGCGGCCACGCCTACGACGGTCTGATGATTGCGGTCGATGCGATGAAAAAGGTCGGCAGCACAGACAAGGCCAAGGTGCGCGATGCGATCGAAGCTACGCACGGGTTCATCGGCATCGACGGGACATTCAATATGTCGCCCACCGATCACATGGGTCTGGATCTGGGCGCGTTCCGCATGCTCGAAATCAAGAACGGCGACTGGACCTTGCTCAACTAGGGAGGAGCGGGTGATGGGGGAGATCGCTGCGACATGAGCGCGCAGTTCGTGCAATATTTGCTCACCGGACTCACGGTGGGTGCGATCTACGCGCTGGTCGCGCTGGGCTTCTCCATCATTTTCAACGCCAGTCATGTGATCAACTTCGCCCAGGGCGAGTTCGTGATGATCGGCGGCATGGCGACCGTTTCGCTGGTCGCGGCGGGCTTGCCCTATTTCTTTGCGGTCCTGCTCGCGATAGCGGCGGCGGCGCTGGTCGGCCTGGCGCTGGAGAAGTTTGCGATCGAGCCGGCGCGCGACGCCTCGGTGGTGACGCTGATCATTATCACCATAGGCGCGTCGATTTTCCTGCGCGGGCTGGCGATGGTCGTCTGGGACAAGGGGTTTCACGCGCTCAGGCCCTTCACCGGCGATACGCCGATCGCGATCGGGGGCGCCACCATCCTGCCGCAGAGCCTTTGGGTACTCGGAGTGACCCTGCTGATCGTACTGGCGCTGTCCTGGTTTTTCGGACGCACGTTGCTGGGGAAGGCGATGCTCGCCACTTCCCACAACCGCCTTGCGGCGCAACTCGTCGGTATCAACGTGCGCATGGTGCTGTTCCTGTCGTTCGGCCTTTCGGCGGCGCTGGGCGCGATCGCGGGCATCCTGATTGCCCCGATCACGGCGACTTCCTACGATGTCGGGATCATGCTGGGTCTGAAGGGTTTTGCCGCTGCGATTCTCGGCGGCCTCGGCAGCGGCATCGGCGCGGTGGTAGGCGGCCTCGTGCTCGGCATCGCCGAGACCATGAGCGCCGGCTACCTGTCCTCGGCCTACAAGGACGCGATCGCTTTCGTGATCATCCTCGTAGTGCTTTTTTTCATGCCGAGCGGACTGTTCGGCAGGCGCGGCGGCGAACGCGTCTAAGAATCGTTGCGAAATGACTTTTGCAACAGCCAATTTAGGGGGGCATGAGGGGAGCTATCCCCTCATTGTGCAATGAACTCCAGTCGGATACTGACACGCCTCGCCTCGCCGCGCACTGGAGGATTGCTGGCGCTTGCCATCCTGATCGCATTATTGCCGCTCGCATTGCCCAACAGCTACTTCTATGATGTCGCGATCCTGGTCGGCCTGAACGCCATCGTCTGCGTCGGCCTGAATCTGCTCATCGGCTATGCCGGGCAGATCAGCCTGGGTCATGCGGGCTTTTTCGGCCTGGGCGCGTACGGCTCGGCCATCCTCGCCACGCGCTATGGCTGGCCGCCGCTCGCCGCGTTGCTCGCTACCACCGTCGCCGTGGCGCTGCTCGCTTACATCGTCGGCCGGCCCATTCTGCGGCTGAAAGGCCACTATCTCGCCATGGCGACGCTCGGGCTGGGAATCATCATTTTCATGGTCCTCACCACCGAGGACAAGTTCACCGGCGGCCCCGACGGGATTTCGGTGGTCCCGTTTCGCATCGGCGCTTTCGCGCTGCAGGGGGAGCACATCTGGTATTGGGTCGTCGGGGTCCTGTTGCTCCTTGCCGTTTGGCTCGCGCTCAACCTGATCGAATCCCCGACAGGGCGCGCGCTGCGCGCGCTGCACAGTTCCGAAGTCGGCGCCGAGGTGGTCGGGATCAACGCCGCCGAGCACAAGCTGATGGTATTCGTGATCTCGGCGGTGTTCGCCTCCGTCGCCGGCAGCCTGGGCGCGCACTATTCCGGCTTCGTTACGCCGTCCAAGGCGGCGTTCCTGCACTCGATCGAACTGGTCACCATGGTTGTGTTCGGCGGGCTGGCTTCGACCTACGGCGCGGTGGTCGGGGCAGCCGTGCTGACCACTTTGCCGCAGTTGCTGACGTCGTTCGAGGACTATGAAATGATGGTGTTCGGCGCGCTGATGATAGGCACCATGGTGTTCCTGCCTCGCGGTGTGGTTCCCAGTATCGCGCGCCTGCTGGCGTCGCGGCGCAAAGCGGTTCCCGACGATAAAGCGGACGGAAAATGAGCCTGCTTCGCGTCGATGGCCTGGAGAAAAAATTCGGCGGCGTCAACGCGGTCGAGGAATTGAGCTTCGAAATCCGGCCGGGCGCGGTATTCTCGATCATTGGTCCCAACGGCGCCGGCAAGACCACGCTGCTGAATCTGCTGACCGGCGTATATAAGCCTTCGGCCGGGCGCATCGAGTTCGACGGGCACGATCTGACCGGGCGCGCGCCGCACGAGTATGCGCGCCACGGCATCGCCCGCACTTTCCAGAACCTGCAGATATTCTTCAACATGAGCGCGCTCGAAAACGTGATGGTGGGGCGCTATATGCAGGAGCGCTGCGGACTGATGGCCGCGCTGCTGCATTCGCCCCGCCTTGCGCGCGCCGAGCGTGCCTGTCGCGAGGACGCGGCCGAGCTGATGCGCTACGTCGGGCTGCAGGACTATCTGTCGGCGGCGTCGGACGCGATGCCCTACGGCGCGTTGAAGCGCCTCGAGATCGCGCGCGCGCTGGCGACCAGGCCGAAGCTGATGCTGCTCGACGAGCCGGCCGCCGGCCTCAATCCGACCGAGGTGCTGGAGCTCGATGATCTGATCGGCAAGCTCACCGGGCGCGGCGTCACCGTGGTGCTGGTGGAACACAACATGCGGCTGGTGATGGGCGTGTCCGACCACATCCTGGTGCTCGACTACGGGCGCAAGCTCGCCGAAGGGCCGGCGCAGGCCGTGCGCAACGACCCGAGGGTGATCGAGGCCTATCTGGGAAGCTCCGCCACGCACGACGGCTCGTTTGGGGATGCCGTCGCCAAGGCGGTCGCGGTGGGCGTGGAAATGCACCGATGATGCTCGAGGTCGAGGGATTGGGCAGCCACTACGGCCGCATACCCGCGCTCAGGGCGATCGATCTGCACGTGGGCGAGGGAGAACTGGTGGCGCTGGTGGGCGCCAATGGCGCGGGGAAGACGACGCTGCTGCGCGCGCTCTCGGGCGTGCAGCCGGTGAGCGCGGGACGGGTGCGCTTCGACGGCATGGACATTACGAGCGCTTCTCCAAACAAACGCGTGCGCCTCGGCATCGTGCAGGTGCCCGAGGGACGGCAGGTGTTCGCGCCGCTGTCGGTCGAGGACAATCTGCGCCTGGGCGCCTACCTGCGCAGCAAGGCGGAGGCGGCGCTGGGGCTCGAACGCATATATGCGATGTTCCCGGTGCTCAAGCAAAAGCGCAGCGAGCCGGCAGGGACGCTGTCCGGAGGGCAGCAGCAGATGCTCGCCATGGGCCGCGGGCTCATGGCTTTGCCGCGGCTGCTGCTGCTCGACGAGCCGAGCATGGGGCTCGCACCCAAGCTGGTGGACGAGATCTTCGCCTGCGTGCGCGCGCTCAAGGCGGACTCGACCACGATTTTCCTGGTCGACCAGAACGCGCGCGCGGCCCTTGCCGTCGCCGACCGCGCCTACGTGCTCGAAACCGGCCGCGTGGTGCTCTCAGGCACCGGTGCCGCGCTGCTCGAAGATGATCAGGTGAAGGAGGCTTACCTTGGGCTCTGACCCGCGGCAAGGAGAAGTGGGATTGAATACCGGGCCCGGGTCTTGTGTGCGGATCGGGGCAAAGCAAGAATCTGGAGGCAATGCAATGAACGCAAGCTTGCAAATTATGACGGGGGCGGCGCGATGAACGCTCCGGAAAAGGAACCCGCCGCGCTGGCCGCTTCGGGAAAGCGCGCGACCTACTGCTACCAATGTGTGGCGGGTCCGGACCTGCTGACGGTGAAGGTCGTCGATGGCGTGGCCACCGAGGTGGAGCCGAACTTCGCCGCCTGTGGGGTGCATCCGGGCGGGGGCAAGGTCTGCGTCAAGGCCTATGGCCTGGTGCAGAAGACCTACAACCCAAACCGCGTGCTGACTCCGATGCGGCGCACCAACCCGAAGAAAGGCAGAAACGAGGATCCGGGCTTCGTTCCCATTTCCTGGGACGAGGCGCTCGATACCATCGCCGCCAAACTTCGCTCCATTCGGCAGGCGGGTTTGCTCGATGAATCCGGCTATCCCAAGGTCGCCGCGAATTTCGGCGGCGGCGGCACGCCGCAATCCTACATGGGCACATTCCCGGCATTCCTTGCGGCCTGGGGTCCGGTCGACATGGGTTTCGGCTCGGGGCAGGGCGTGAAATGCACCCACTCCGAGCATCTGTACGGCGAATTCTGGCACCGCGCGTTCACCGTGTGCCCGGACACGCCGATGTGCAATTACGTGATTTCCTGCGGCGCCAATGTGGAGGCTTCGGGCGGGGTGGTCGGCGTGTGGCGCCATGCCAATGCGCGCGAACGCGGCATGAAGCGGGTGCAGGTCGAGCCGCATTTGTCGGTTACCGGTGCCTGCTCGGCCGAATGGGTGCCGATCCGGCCGAAGACCGATCCCGCTTTCCTCTATGCGATTGCGCACGTGCTGTTGCACGAGGTTGCGCGCGAGCGGCTCGATCTGCCATTTTTGAAGCAGCATACGAACTCGCCCTATCTGGTCGGTGCCAACGGATTTTTCCTGCGTGATGCGGCGACGAAGAAGCCGCTGCTATGGGATTTGAAGCGGAATGCGGCGGTGGCGCACGACACGCCAGATTGCGACCCTGCGCTGGAAGGCAGCTTTGCCTGCGACGCGGTCGAAATAGGCGCCGATGCCGAAGTGCTGGCGCAGGGCAGGCTCGAAGGCAGTCCGTCTTTCGCCAAACTGGTCGCGCACCTGCAACCGTACTCGCCCGAGTGGGCCGCCGGTATTTGCGATGTACCTGCCGCGACCATGCGCCGCATCGCCAACGAGTTCCTCGATCATGCGCAGGTCGGGGCGACCATAGAGATCGAAGGCAAGACGCTGCCCTACCGTCCGGTTTCGGTGAGCCTGGGCAAAACCGTGAACAACGGCTGGGGCGGTTTCGAGTGCGTCTGGGCGCGTACCCTGCTCGCGACCCTGGTCGGCGGATTGGAAGTGCCCGGCGGCACCTTGGGCACGACGGTGCGGCTCAACCGTCCGATGGCGGAGCGGCTGGAGAGCGTGAAGCCGGGGCCGGACGGATTCATGCACTATCCGATGAACCCGACCGACCGCGAGCACTGGAGCCCGCGGCCGAATATCCGCAACGCCTACAGGACCATGGTGCCGCTTGCCGCCAACGGGCCGTGGAGCCAGGCACTGGGGCCTACGCATTTTTCCTGGATGTTTCAAAAGGAGACGCCCAAGGGTTTGCCGACGGTGACGCTGCCCGAGGTGTGGTTCGTCTATCGCACCAATCCGGCGATCTCGTTCTGGGATACCAAGGGCTTATCGGCGACCATGGCGCGTTTTCCGTTTGTGGTCGCGATGGCCTACACGCGCGACGAAACCAATCACATGGCGGACATCCTGCTGCCGGATGCGATCGACCTGGAGAGCCTGCAGCTGATACGCATAGGCGGCTCCAAGTACATCGAGCAGTTCTGGGAGCACGAGGGCTACGCCTTGCGCCAGCCGGTGGTGGCGGCACAGGGCGAAGCGCGCGATTTCACCGATATCGCCACCGAGCTCGCGCGTCGCACCGGCCTGCTGGAGGCATACAACGCCTCGATTAACCGCGGTGCCGGCGGCGTGCCGCTCAAGGGGGCGAACTGGGATTTCTCCCTCGATACCGCGAAAGCCCACGGCCGCGACGAAATCTGGGACGCCGTGTGCAAGGCGGCCAGCGCCGACTTGAGCGGCGGCAAAGAGGTGCACGACCTCGCCTGGTGGAAGGAAAACGGCCTCGCCACCAAGCCGTTCGCACACCTGGACTGGTACCTTTATCCGACCATGGTCGCGCAGGGCCTGCGCTTCGAGATGCCGTACCAGGAGCGCCTGTACCGCATCGGCAAGGAGCTCGGCAACCGGCTGCACGAAAACGACATGCAGTGGTGGAACGAACAACTCGCCGAGTACCAGACGCTGCCGAAGTGGAAGGATTTCCCCGGCCTATGGGAAAAGTCGCTGCTGAAAATGGGCGGCAAGGCCAAGGATTTTCCGTTCTGGCTGCTGACCTCGCGCAGCATGCAGTATTCCTGGGGCAACAACGTTGGCATCCAGTTGATCAAGGAAGTCGCAGACAACATTTCCGGCCATCGCGGCGTCATCATCAATACCGGCACCGCCGACGCGCTCGGCGTGGCCGACGGCGATCTGGTCGAGATCGCCACCCCGCAGCACAGCGTGCAGGCCAGGGCGGTCGTGCGACAGGGCATACGCCCGGACACGCTGCTGTTGATCGGCCAGTTCAGTCACTGGGTGACGCCGTTCGCCAAGGATTTCGGCGTGCCCAGCATGAACTCCCTGGTGCCGATGTCGATGGAACTGACCGACGCCACCGGTTCGGGCGCCGATGTGGTGCGGGTGAGCCTGAAGCGCACAGGGGGTGGAAAATGACCCGCTGGGCGATGGTGGCGGACCTGCGCCGCTGCGTCGGCTGCCAGACCTGCACCGCCTCATGCCGGCAGGCCAACGCGACGCCGCCCGGGGTGCAGTGGCGGCGCGTGCTGGACATGGAAGTGGGCGAATATCCGGAGGTGAAGCGCGCTTTCGTTCCGGTCGGCTGCATGCATTGCGATGAGCCGCCGTGCATGCATGTGTGTCCGTCCACGGCGACGAAAAAACGCGCGGACGGCATTGTCACCATCGACTACGACCTGTGCATAGGCTGCAGCTACTGCGCCGTCGCTTGCCCGTATCAGGCGCGCTACAAGACGGATCGCGCGAGCTTCGCCTACGGCAAGGCGACGGCCTCGGAAGAGCAGGGTTTCGATCCCAGGCGGCTGGCGGTCGCGACCAAGTGCACCTTCTGCGTCGATCGCATCGATGCCGGCCTGGCCAAAGGCCTGACTCCAGGCATCGATCCGGAAGCCACGCCCGCCTGCGTCAATAGCTGCATCACCCAGACGCTGAGCTTCGGCGACCTCGAGGATCCGCACAGCAACGTTTCGCAGCTGCTCGCGGAGAACCAGACCTTCCGCATGCACGAGGAACTCGGCACGGGTCCGGGGTTCTACTACATCTGGGATAAGAAAGAAGATAGGGGGGAAGCATGAGCAGCGAGCAGGGGCCCCATGTAACGGGGATGCGAGCGGCCGCGATTGCGTCCGGACGCCGACAGCGCGGATGCGAATACCTGATGCAGGCAAAGGAGGCGGCAGGATGAGCTTCGGACCGAATCCATGGCACCAGACCAATTGGGATTTTCGCGCGGCCTTCAACTTCATTTTCGGCGGCGCGGGGGCCGGGCTGCTGGTGGCAGCGGCGCTATCCGGCGCGAGCGGCAACGCGCTGCGGGGAGTAATCCTGATCGGCATGGCGCTGATCGGCGCCGGCCTGATTTCGGTCTGGTTCGAAATCGGCCGGCCGTTGCGCGCGATGAACGTGGGTTTCAATCCGTTCACCTCGTGGATGACGCGCGAATCGTTCGCGGCGGGCTTGGTATTCGTCCTGGGGCTGGCCGCTGTGTGGCTGGCCAGCCACCCGCTGGCGCAGGCGGCCGCGGCGGCGGCGCTGGTGTTCGCCTACTGCCAAGGCCGTATCCTGCAGGCGGCCAAAGGCATACCGGCGTGGCGCGTTCCGGCGCTGATCTGGCTTATTTTCACCACCGGGCTCACGGAAGGCGCAGGCTTGTTCGTCGCGCTGGTGGCCTTGTTAGACATGCCGGCCAGAGGCGTATTGGCGTATTTCTCGCTGGCGCTGATCGCACGTGCCCTGGCCTGGTCCATCTACCGCGGCGGCGCGGCGAAGGGCGTGGTACGCACGGCGCTGGCGGTGCTCGACCGGGCGGGCAAAATCCTGATCCAGTTCGGCACGCTCGCGCCGCTTGCGCTATTGCTCGTCGCCTGGTTCGCGCCGGAAGTCGGTCGCATTGCGGTAGCGCTGGCCGGGCTTGCCGCCCTGGCAACAGGCTGGCAGTTCAAGTTCGTGCTGATTACGCGCGCTGCCTACAACCAGGGTTTTGCGCTGCCGCACTTGCCGGTGCGCGGTACCCGGTGAAACCGCTGTCGCTGATCTCGCCCTACAAAAGGAGCTAGCCCATGCAGGATCCATCCACGTCTGGCACCGCCCTAGACGCCTCGAATGCGGGAAATGCCGCAATATTCCGCCAGGCGGCAGACGCAGGGAGGAATGCGCTGAACGGTAGCGAGTTGGCGGCCCTGTTGGCTGGATTAGGCATTGGATTCGAGCAAGGCGCGGCCTCTGCCACGACTTCTTCCGCGGTCGACGTGCGCATCAGCCTG
>DATKUQ010000386.1:0-8717 GCA_035530495.1 Burkholderiales bacterium | reverse complement strand
TCCTGCTGCTTCTGGCCTTCGGACTTGGCGATCAGCGCGCGCTTCTCGCGCTCGGCCGTGATCTGCGCCTGCATCGCGCGCAGGATGGTCTCGGGCGGGGTGATGTTCTTGATTTCGTAGCGCAGCACCTTCACCCCCCAGGAGCGGCCGGCCTCGTCCAGCACCGACACCACCTGCCGGTTCATCTCGTCGCGGCTCTCGAAGGTCTTGTCCAGCTCCATCTTGCCGATTTCGCTGCGCAGCGCCGTCTGCGCCAGTTGGGTGATCGCAGCGATGTAATTGGACGAGCCGTAAGACGCCAGGCGCGGGTCGGTCACCTGGAAATAGATGACGCCGTCCACCGAGAGCTGGGTGTTGTCGCGGCTGATGCACACCTGTTCGGGCACATCCAGCGGCACCTCCTTCAGCGAATGCGTATAGGCGACGCGGTCGACGAACGGCACGATCACGTTCATCCCGGGCTGCAAAATGGCGTGGAATTTTCCCATGCGCTCGATCACCCAGGCGCTTTGCTGCGGCACTACGCGCACGCCCTCGATGACGAACACGATTGCGAGCGCAAGGATGAGGAACGGAACGGTGTAGCCGCGCGTCCCCGGGAACTGCGACATGGCGATGGTGGCGATCAGGACGGCGATCAGCTTCGGGAACATGTGTATCCTCTCTGCTTAAGGATTTGAAAGCGGGTTCAGGGTTTGATCTTCGAAACCCTGAGCGTATTGCCGTCCACCGCGCGGATGAACAGCACTTGACCGTGCTCGAATTCGCGCTCGCCATCGACTACTGCATCCCACTGGGTGTTGCGATATTTCACCCGGGCTGCGCCCTGCTCGCGATCCACCCAGGATTCGAGCGTGACCGCCTGACCTACGTCGAGCGACGCCATGTCGGGCCGCTGCATCGCCTTGCGCTGCTGTCGTACCCAGAACACGCCGGCGACCGCGATTATCGCTGCAGATGAGGCCTCCAGCCAGAAGCCGAGGCCGAACCAGGCCGTGACCGAGCCGGCGAACGCAGCGACGCCCAGTACCAGCAGGAAAAACGTGCCGGTGACCAGTTCGGCGATGACCAGTACGAATCCGGCAATGAGCCAGACCAGATAAGTTTCCATGGATTTCCCGAAGCAGTCGGCTGCACCCATCATAGCCCAATATCGCGGCTCCGGGCGCCGCATCGCCACGGCTGCGCAGCTGGGCTATCATGCACGCAGCGGCGATGAAGCACCGACGTAAAACAGCTGAACCACAGGAGATGGGGATGAAATCCGACAGCAGCGCTCGCGATCAAGCCGGCGCCCTCGCAGGCATTGTTCCCAGCGTCAACCTCGCGGCCGAGCCGGGCCGCATGGATTTTTACGAACGCGCGCGCAGCCAGCACCTCGCGCCGCTGTGGCGCGTGCTGCACGGCCTGGTCACCGACCAGCCGGCGCCGCGCTGCGTGCCGGCCCTGTGGCGCTACGCCGAGGTGCGGCCGTACCTGATGGAAGCATGCAAGCTGATCTCCGCCGAGGAAGCCGAACGCCGCGTCATGGTGCTGGAAAACCCGGGGCTGCCGGGCGAATCGCGCATCACCCAAAGCCTGTTCGCCGGACTGCAGATCATCCTGCCGGGGGAGATCGCGCCCGCGCACAAACACGTGGCCTCGGCGCTGCGCTTCATCGTCGAAGGGCACAATGCCTACACCGCGGTCGCGGGCGAGCGCACGATGATGGAACCGGGCGATTTCGTGATCACCCCGTCGATGACCTGGCACGACCACGGCAACGAAAGCGATGCGCCCATGGTCTGGCTCGACGGCCTGGACATGCATATCGTCAACCTGATGTGCGCGAGCTTTCGCGAGGGCTATCCGGGGAAGGTTCATCCGCTGGATCGCCCGGAGGGCGCCGCCGCAGCCGAAGCCGGTCACAACCTGCTGCCGGTCGACCAGAAATACGCTTCGCAGACTTCGCCCATATTCAACTACCCCTACCGCCGCACGCGCGAGGCGCTGGATGCGCTCGCGCGCTTTCGCGCCGCCGACGCCTGGCACGGCTACAAGATGAAGTACATCAACCCGGTCAGCGGCGGCTGGGCCATGCCGACGATGTCCACCTGGATGCAGCTCATCCCGCGGGGATTCAGGACCGCGCCCTACCGCTCCACCGACAGCGCCGTATTCACCGTGGTCGAGGGCACGGGCTCGAGCAAGATAGGCGCGGAAACCTTCGATTGGGGACCGCACGACATATTCGTCGCCCCGAGCTGGGTCGCGCACGAACATACGGCATCGAGCGACGCAGTGATTTTCATCTACTCGGACCGTGTGGTGCAGGAGAAGCTCGACTTCTGGCGCGAGGAGAAAGGATGAGATATCTCGCGCGGCCGGAGCTCGCCGGCGGTCGCGTTATAATCGCCACAGTGCGGCCACTGTCACGACCGCGGTCCGCTCGCAGAAAAAGGAAAAAGTGTGGACTCCAAACCCGCTGAGATACTGAGCGTAGAGCAAGAGGAACTGCGCGGCACTTCGCGCACCGTCGCCGAGATCGAGTGGCTGCTCCTTATCCTGGTGTTGCTGTACCAGGTATTCGGCGGGCCTGCGGCCGCGGACGACGCGGCGATTTCCGCCGGCCTGTTCTTCTACGCCGCGTTTGTCATGGGTTTTCGCTACACCAATTTCTACAAGCCCGAATCGAAAGTGAAGATCGCCATCGAGACCTTTGCGATGGTGCTGTTCATCACCTGGACGCTTTGGTACACGGGCAGGCTCGCCAGCCCTCTGCTCAACACCTACCTGCTCGTCATCATCACCGGCGCGCTCACGCTGGGCAAACTCACCACCATGTTCGAGATGGCGCTGATCGGCGCCTGCTTCGTGCTGCTCGGAGGAGACACCCCCGCAGGCGGGCTGTTTTCACTGGCTTATGTCGGCCGGATGGTGGCACAGTTTGCGCCGATGCTGCTCGTCGCCTATATCACCACCATGTTCTCCGCCGACATCCGTTTCGGCCTCAACCGGGCGCGGCTGCTGTCGGAAACCGACGATCTCACCCGCATCTATAACATGCGCGGCTTTGCCATCGTCGCCGGCCGGCTGTTCGACCAGACGGTGCGCTACAACCGCCCCGCGAGCCTGCTGATGATCGACTCGGACAACCTCAAGGCGGTCAACGATCTGCACGGTCACGAGGCCGGGAACCAGCTGCTGAAACTGGTGGCCAAGTGCATCGAGACCGAACTGCGCCACACCGACGTGCTGGCGCGCTATGGCGGTGACGAATTCGTGGCGCTGTTGCCGGAGGCACCGGCGGCCAGGGCCTTGGAGGTGGCGCAGCGGATTATCAAAACGGTGGCGAGCACGCCGCTCGAATTCAACGGCAAGCGCATCGACACCAGCGTCAGCATAGGCCTCGCGAGTTTCCCCGAAGACGGCCGCAGCATAGACGCCCTTCAGGGGCGCGCCGACCGCGCCATGTACACCGCGAAGGAGCAGGGCCGCAATCAGGCGGTGCAGTTCACTGACTGAGCGCCGCGCGTGCGCTCGTCCCCGCCGGCGCGCGCACTCGCGTGCGGCGCGATTCAGCCGAGCCCGCCCGCTGCCTCCGCCAATCTGCGGATGGTGCTGATGGTGTCGATATCGGCCTCGACGTAGGCCTGTTTGGCAAAACTGCTGTAGAACGCGTCGAGCGGCGCGGTCGCGCCGTCGTGCAGGGTCTCATAGTCGAAACGCACGAACAGCTGATCCGGTTCGGGTTCCTCGATGGTCATCGCAAGCGTGGCGGCAGGCGAGTCGCCCGCAGCCTCGATTTCGTAGCGCACCTGTCGCATCGGGCTGAAACTGACGCGGTCACGCAGCTTCAGTTTGCCGAAATGCAGCACGCGCGAGAGCGTGTTTTCGCCGCGCTCGACGATTTCAAACCGGTCCAGCGCCAGCACGAACAGCAAAGGATTCTCCGCGCGCAGCACCAAGCCGCGCCAAAGCTGTTCACGCGACAGAGGATCGATCAGCGGATTGAACGGATCGTTGATCTGGATCAGATGAGTAAATTTCATGCCGCATTTATATCACTTCCGCCGCGGCACCGATGGCCCGTGGCGCCGCATGCACCGACGCCCCCATAGTCGTGCCCGGTATCTCGGCTTGCGGAAAGCCTGTAAAATTCCGGCTTTCCACGCATCGCCTAACCGTGCCCACCTTCCAGGAACTTATACTCAGGCTGCAGTCCTATTGGGACCGGCAAGGCTGCGCGCTATTGCAGCCCTACGACATGGAGGTCGGCGCCGGCACTTCGCATACCGCGACCTTCCTGCGCGCCCTCGGGCCCGAACCCTGGCGCGCCGCCTACGTCCAGCCCTCGCGCCGCCCCAAGGACGGCCGCTACGGCGACAACCCCAACCGGCTGCAGCACTACTACCAGTACCAGGTGGTGCTCAAACCCTCGCCGCCGCAGATCATCGACCTCTATCTCGACTCGCTCACTGCGATAGGCCTCGACCTGCAGCAAAACGACGTGCGCTTCGTCGAGGACGACTGGGAAAATCCGACACTGGGCGCCTGGGGTCTGGGCTGGGAAGTCTGGTTGAACGGCATGGAAGTGACGCAGTTCACCTATTTTCAGCAGGTCGGCGGCATCAACTGCAAACCGATCACCGGCGAGATCACCTACGGCCTCGAGCGCCTGGCGATGTATCTGCAAGGGGTCGAGAACGTATTCGACCTGGTGTGGACGCCGGGCGTGACTTACCGCGACGTCTATCACCAGAATGAAGTCGAGCAGTCGACGTACAACTTTGAACAGTCGGACGCGGCCATGCTGTTCCGGCACTTCGGCGATTACGAATCCGAAGCGAAGCGCCTGATGCAAGCGCAACTCGCGCTGCCCGCCTACGAGATGGTGCTGAAAACCGCGCACACCTTCAACCTGCTCGATGCGCGCGGCGCGATCTCGGTCACCGAACGCGCCGCCTATATCGGGCGCATCCGCAACCTGGCCAAGGCCGTCGCGCAGGCCTACTACGATTCGCGCGAGCGTCTCGGTTTTCCCATGTACCGAAACAAAAGCGTTGCGCCGGCATGAGCGCGAGCCTGCTGGTCGAACTCTTCACCGAAGAGCTGCCGCCCAAGGCCTTGAAGGCCTTGGGCGATGCCTTCGCGCAGGGAATCGCTTCAGGGCTGGCCGAACGCGGCCTGCTCGAACAGGGCCATCAGCGCAAGGCCTACTGCACGCCGCGCCGCCTGGCCGTTCACTTGACGGCAGTGCTGGCGAAATCCTTCGACCGCGAGCAAACCAAAAAGCTGATGCCGGCGACAGTCGCTCTCGACGCGACCGGAAAACCGACACCAGCCCTGCTCAAGAGGCTGCAAAAGGAAGGACATCCTGCGGATGTCGATGTGAGCGGAAGCATCGAGCGCCGCTCCGAGGGCGGCATGGAGTACGTATTCCTGCATCAGATCGTGCCGGGCGTGCCGCTCGCCGCGGCCTTGCAGCTGGTCCTCGAAGAAACGATCGCCAGGCTGCCCATTCCGAAGCTCATGACTTATCAACTTGCAGACGGCGAAACGACGGTGCAGTTTGTGCGCCCTGTTCACGGGCTCGTCGCCCTGCACGGCGCCGACCTAGTGCCGGTCTCGGTCCTGGGCCTCGATGCCGGCCGCGTCACCCACGGCCATCGCTTTCAGGGCGTGAAGGACATTCCGGTGGATAGCGCCGACGCCTACGAGGAAGCGCTCGCCGCGCACGGGCGGGTAATCGCCGCGTTCGATGCGCGCCGCGCCGCTACCGAGAAGCAGCTGCGCGAGCAGGCCGCCCTGCTGGGCGCTTCGCTCGGCCCGGAGGAGGACATCGCCCCCCTGCTCGACGAAGTCAGCGCACTGGTCGAGTTTCCATCCGTCTACACCGGGGAGTTCGAGCCCGAATTTCTCGTCGTGCCGCAGGAATGCCTGGTGCTTACCATGCGCACCAACCAGAAGTACTTTCCCTTGTTCGATGGCCTCGGCAAGCTGAGCAACCGCTTCCTCATCGTGAGCAACATGCGGCTGGCGGAGCCGAAGAACGTCGTCGACGGCAACAATCGCGTGGTGCGCCCGCGCCTGGCCGACGCGCGCTTTTTCTTCGAGACCGACAAGAAGACCCGCCTGGAAGCGCGCGTGCCCCAACTCGGCACCATCGTCTATCACAACAAACTGGGCAGTCAGTTGGAGCGCGTCGAACGCGTGCAGCTGTTCGCGGGAAAGATTGCCCGCGCAATCGGCGCCGATCCGGCGCTTGCCGAACGAGCTGCCTGGCTGGCCAAGGCCGACTTGGTCACCAGCATGGTCGGTGAGTTTCCGGAACTGCAGGGCATCATGGGGCGTTATTACGCGCTTTCCGATGGCGAGCCCGTCCTCGTGGCCATTGCCGTTGAACAGCACTACCGGCCGCGATTTGCCGGCGACGCGCTGCCCGAGAACGACATCGCGCTGGCCGTCGCCCTGGCCGACAAGCTGGAGACCCTGGCGGGCATGTTCGGCATCGGCCAGCAACCGAGCGGGGATAAGGATCCGTTCGCGCTCCGGCGCCACGCCCTGGGCGTGATCCGCATACTGATCGAAGGTGAATTGAAGCTGCTGCTGCCGACGCTGATTGGCGAAGCGTTTGCGCTGTTTGCGCGCGCCACGGTCAGCTCCGCGCACACCGACCTCGAAACCTTCGTGTACGAGCGCCTGCGCAGCCATCTGCGCGAGGCGGGATACTCGGCGAACGAGATCGAAGCGGTGCTGTGCATGCGTCCGGCGCGGCTTGACCAGGTGCCGCGCCAGCTCGCTGCCGTGCGTACGTTCGCCGGGCTCCCCGAAGCGGCGAGTCTTGCCGCCGCGAACAAGCGCGTCGCCAATATCCTGAAACAGGCAGAAGCAAAAGGTGAATCGTTGGGCAAGGCCGAAGTGCGTGCGATGAAGGAGCCGGCCGAGCGCAATTTGTTCGATGCCCTGGAAAAAGCGTCGGGGAAAGCGATGCCCCTATTTGAGGCCGGCGACTATACCGGCTATCTGAAAGCATTTGCGGCATTGAAGTCCCCGGTCGACGCCTTTTTCGATTCTGTCATGGTGATGGTGGACGATCAGGAAGTGCGCAGGAACCGCCTTGCGCTACTCCAGGATCTGCGCGACGCAATGAACCGCGTCGCCGATATTTCCAAGCTCGCCGCGTGAAATGCATTTCAGGACAATGCTGCGGATGAAGTTCGCCCTAGGACGATACGCCAGATGACATGCGATGTAGGACAACTCGCTTTATGAAACTCGTTGTGCTCGACCGCGACGGCGTTATCAACGTCGATAGCGACCAGTACATCAAAAGCCCTGCGGAATGGACGCCGATCCAGGGCAGCCTGGAGGCGATCGCGCGCCTCACGCAAGCGGGCTTTCGCATAGTGGTCGCCACCAACCAGGCCGGCCTGGGGCGGGGCTTGTTCGACATGGCCACGCTCAATGCCATGCACGACAAGATGCACAAGGCGGTGAACCAGCTCGGCGGTCGCATCGATGCGGTGTTCTTCTGCCCGCACACGCCGGACGCAGGCTGCGCCTGCCGCAAGCCGCAGCCGGGCATGCTGCTGGAAATCGCCGAGCGATTCAAGCTCCCGCTCGCCGGGGTAGCGGCGATCGGCGATTCGCTGCGCGACCTGCAGGCGGCAAGCGCGGCGGGCGCCCGGCCCGTGCTGGTGCTGACCGGCAAAGGCGAAGAGACCCTCAAGTCGGGCGAATTGCCCGAAGGCACCGAGATCTACAAAGACCTGGCCGCCGCTGCCATGGCGCTTGCGGCATGAACTACCTGCGCGCCTTCATCTACTACGTCCTGCTGGTTGTCATCGTCGTTCCCTATTGGGTGCTGGTGATGTGCCTCGCCTGGCTGCCGCGCATCCCGCGCTGGAAGGTCATTGCCGGCTGGCCGCGCCTCGCCGCGTGGCTCGCGATCTATGTGCTCGGCATCCGCTACGAGGTCCACGGTCGCGAGAACATTCCGGCCGAGCCGGTGGTGATCCTGTCCAAGCACTCTTCCGCCTGGGAGACGCTGGCCTATTCCGGGATCTTTCCGCCTCATGTCTATGTGATGAAACGCGAACTCGCCTGGCTGCCCTTCCTGGGTTGGGGGCTGGCGCTGTTCAACCCGATTTTCATCAATCGCGCCGACCGCAAGAATGCCCTGCGGCGCACGGTCGAAATCGGCAAGGAACGCCTGGCCCAGGGCTTCTGCATCATGATCTACCCGGAAGGAACGCGAATTCCCGTCGGCAAGCGCGGCAAGTACAAACTCGGCGGCGCGCATGTCGCCAAGCAAACCGGCGCGCGCGTGCTGCCGGTCGCGCATAACGCCGGCCTGCTTTGGCCGCGCAATTCCTTTCTCAAGCGCCCGGGCAAGGTGACCGTGGTGATCGGCAAATCCATGGACAGCGCCGGCCTTACGCCAGAGCAACTTATGAGCAAGGTCGAGGACTGGATCGAGGGCCAGGTTGAGATGCTGGTGAAGGCGGAGCGCCCAAATGCAGCTTGAACTGCCGCTCGCGGTGCCGCCGGTGGCAGCGCCGGCGGGCACGCTGCGCTACATCCAGCTCGGCACTGAAATCGTCACCTACCGCTACCGTCGCGCCCGCCGCCGCTCGATCGGCATCGTCATCGACGACCATGGTCTGCGCGTGGCCGCCCCCGGCCATACGCCGATCGCCGAGGTCGAGGCCTTCATCCGTGAAAAGGCGCGCTGG
>DATKUQ010000385.1:0-21234 GCA_035530495.1 Burkholderiales bacterium | reverse complement strand
AGCGGCGTACGCCTCATCAACCGCCAGCGCGATTCGGGCAGTCGCATCGAGTTCGACGAATTGCTGTCCGGGGCCGGTATCGATCCGGGCGCCATAGACGGCTATCACACCGAGGAGTTCACCCATCTCGCGGTTGCGGCCACAGTCGCGGGCGGGATGGTCGACGCCGGCTACGGCATTCGCGCGGCAGCCGCGCACTACGGCCTCGATTTCATTCCCCTGCTGACCGAGCGTTACTACCTGGCCTGCCGCAGCGATTCCCTGCAACAGCCCTTGCAGGCAAGATTCATCGAACTGCTGCGCGGCGCGGAATTGCGCGAGATCCTGTCCGCCATGCCCGGTTATGGCACGGCCATCACCGGAAAATTCTACGAGGTGAGCGATGTACTGCCTGCGCGGCGTGCCATCCCGGCCGTTGCCCATTCAAGCTGAGGAGCAACAGATGAAGATCAGTGCAAGGAACAACATCAAAGGCAAAATCAAGAATGTCGTTCTGGGTCCGGTCAGCGCCGAGGTGGTGCTGAACGTCGCGCCGGGAATAGATATCGTCGCCGTGATCAGCGCGAACTCGGCAAAGGCGCTCAAACTCAAGAAAGGCAAAAAGGCCTACGCGGTCATCAAGGCGAGCAGCGTGATGGTCGCTACCGAATAGACTCAGGCGAAACCTGCGCCGAAGCGGTCCAGCGACACCGCCTGGCTTTAGCCACGATTCAAACCGTGTGAGGCCAGCACAACAGGCTGTTGCGGCGCAAATCGACCGTGATTTCGCGCCCGGCCTCCAGGCCGTAATGCTGCACGAGATTTCTATGCGCGGCCAGCCACAGCCGGTCCGTGCCGCAGCGCAGCGCAACCTGGAAGTGCGCACCCAGATTGAGCAGCGATTCCACTCGGCCGATAACTGGATTTTCGCTGCGATGCATTTCAGGTTTCAACGCTGGCAGCCGCACCGCCGTCGACGCAACCATCCACTGCACCAACTGGCCGACCACCAATTCGGGCTGCTGCGGTAAACGCAGGGTGGTGCCGTTGGCGGCCTCCCACTGCAGCAGGGTTACGCCTGCGTTGGGCTCATGCCCTGCAACGCGACCGGTGAACAGATTGCGATGCCCAAGCAGCCGCGCCACCGCTACGCTGCCGGGCCGCGAAAGCACCGCAGCGGGAGCGCCCTGCTGCACGATGCGCCGCTCGCACATCACCGCCACGCTATCGGCCAGTGCCGCAAGATGTGGGTCGTGGCTGACCGCCAGGACAGGCAAACCGAACTCGCGCACTTCGGAGATCAGCTCGGCCATGACTTCGTCGCGCGTGGCGGCGTCGAGCGCCGAGCTCGGCTCATCCAGCAACAGTAGCTGAGGCTTGCGCGCCAGTGCCCGCGCCAGCGCCACACGCTGCTGTTGCCCGCCCGACAGCGCCGTGGGGTAATGCTCAGCCACGTCCGCCAGGCGTACGCGCGCCAGGTATTCCGTTGCCCGCGCGCGTCGCTGTGCGCCGCGCGGAAGCGCAAACGCCACATTCTCCCAAGCGCGCAGATGTGGAAACAGCGCGTAGCCTTGCGGTAGATAGCCGACGGCGCGACGCTGCGGCGGCAAGCCGCCAAAAGGTTCACCCTCGGCGAACAGCAGGCCGGCGATAGCGCGCAGCAACGTGGTCTTGCCCTCGCCGCTTTGCCCTAGCAGTACGGTAAAGCCCTCGACCTCGAAGCGCGCCTGCAGTCGCACCGGATGGTCGATGCGGTAATCGATGCGCATAGGCTTAGAGCTCATTTCAAAACGAGGGGATATCTCCCCTCGTACTCCCCTAAATTAGGGGCCATTTCGGTAATTCTGAAATGGCCTCTTAGAACATACGCTGGCGGCGCGACGCCAAGCCGAGCAGCAAGGGTAGCGGCATGGCTACCAGAAAGAACACCCACAGCAGCGGATACACCGCAGGCAGCCCGATGTCCTGCAGATTGACCCAGAGTTTGACCGGAATCCCCTGCGGGTAATAGGCCAAGATCAGCACGATGCCGAACTCGCCTAAAGCCCGCACCCAGGCCAAGGCAATGCCGGCAGCGACGCCCAGGCGCGCCAGCGGCATGCTTACCTGCCAGAAGGTTTGCCACGGAGATTTACCCAGGGTCATCGCAATGTGTTCCAGTTCGCGCGGCACGCCTTCAAACGCGGCGCGGGCCGCGACGACGTAGTAGGGCAGCGCCCCGTAGAACTGCGCCAGCACGAAGGCCGGAGCGGAATTGGTCAGTTCCAGGCCGCTGCCGGCCACCACACGACCCACCGGACCGTAGGGGCCGTACAAGGTGGTGAGCAAAATACCCATCGCCAGCGGCGGAGTGAGCAAGGTCAGCAGAATCACCGCGTCCAATACCCATTTGCCGCGAAACGACTGCCGCGCCAGCCACCACGACAGCGGCGTTCCGAGGGCAACAATCAACACCAGCGCGATCAGGCTGTATCCCAGCGACACGCCGATAGACCCGGTATCGCCCGGAACGAACCGAAAGTTGCTCCAGTGCGTGGCAAATGCCAGGCTGATGAAAGGCCCGGAGATGAGCAATAGGGTAAGTGCACCGATCAGAGCCGGTGCGCGTGCGCGCGGCAGGCCATCAGCCGCTTGAACATTAATCAGCGTACTCACGTCAGTCGCATCAATCCCGGTGGTTTTGGTTCGAATGGCATGCAGAATGTACGAATGCCCGCATGCACGTCCCGTTATTGGATCGGTCCGCCCTTGGGTGGGCTGTAGCCCTTGTCTCTCAGCATTGTCTGTCCCTCAGCGCTTTGCAGGAATTGTACGAACTTCCTGGCCAGCGCGGGCCGTTTGCTGTCCTTGAGCACGGCGGCGTAGAACACCAGCGGCTGGGTATTCAGCGTCGCCGCCTTGCCGCTCGGCAGTTTGATGCCGAACCGTACGGTTTCATACCACCTGGCTCCCATCTCTGGGTTGCTGAGATTGATTTCGTCGGGCAGCTTGATGAACGGCAGATGGTGCGAGCGCGCCGCGCTCAGATAGCCCGAGGACGCATCGAGCTGCCCGGCTTCAAGACGCGACAACAGCGAGGGCTCGGTGAAAATCTGACGCGGATTTTGATAGCTGCCCAGAATTCGGTCAGCCAGCCCGGGCTGCTTGTAAAACTTCTGCGCCAACAGCAAGGTGAAAATGATGTTTTGTCCTTGCGGATCGGTGGTTGGGTCTGTCCGCCCGAAGCGCAGCCCCGGGATCTGCAGCACCTCGTACCAGGGTTTCCTGCCTTGTGCCGAGGCTTCAAATTCCGACACGAATTTGCTCTTGCGGCTGTAGGTAATCACCATCTGTGTGCTCGCCACCGGTACCGCCGTACCAATCATGCCGGCCGTTTTCAGAATGTCGATCGGCCCCGGGGTGATCGAAATGAATACATCGGCCTGCAACAGTCGGCCCTGCAGTTGCCGCGCCAGGCCGTATGCGCCCTGGCCGATACCCTGATATTCCACGCCGTTGGCTTTGGCAAATGCCGGGCCGATAAACCGGTCCATCACCACCCCCATCGAGCCGGCATAGGCCACGCGAAATGCGTTCCCCGCTTGCGCCGTCGATGCGAAAAGAATGCCGGCACCGATCAGCAGCGTGCCGATCCATTTATGCATCGGTATACGCTCCATCGGTCTCGACCCGCTTGGAGATAGACGCGACGACGATCGGCTGCTTAAGCAAAGCGCATGTGAAACCTGGTTTCGTCATATTCTGCTGTATATAACGAAAGCAGAGAGGAAGTCAAGGAATCCGGCGGCCTAGTCGTCCTTGCGCAGCAACCGCGCGAACTGGTTCAGTTCGGCCGCTACGGCGCGCTCGGCTGTCGCTTCCATGGCGCGGTAACGGTGCAACACTTCCACGCCATAAGCGCTAAGCCGGGCGCCGCCGCCGCGATTGCCGCCGGTTGCGGTCTCGACCAGGGGTTCAGCGAAACTCGCGTTCATCCCGTCCACCAGCAGCCATGCGCGGCGATAGGACATGCCCATTTCGCGTGCGGCCGCGGAAATAGAGCCGCTACGTCCGATCGCCTCGAGCAGGTTGGCCTTTCCCGGGCCAATGGCCACCACGGCGCCGATCAGGATGCGGATTTTCGGATACAGTCTTTTCGGCATGGCAGCAGCGCTGACTAGGGGTATATCGCGATTCTACGTCAGGCGCGGCTTCGATCGCGGCTGCCGATGGTGTGCGGCAAGCGCTCAACGGGTGGCGGGATTGGTTTACACTTTGCCGCTCTGACCGAACCGAATGGAGGAAGCATGGCTGCCTATCTCGTAGTCGACATCGACGTGAGCAATCCGGCGCAGTTCGAGGAGTACAAGAAACTGGCCCCGGCGGCGATCGCCAAGTACGGCGGGCGATATCTCATTCGCGGCGGCGCTTATGAGACCGTCGAAGGAAACTGGAAGCCGCAGCGACTGACGGTGGTGGAATTCGATTCGATGGAAAAGGCCAAGGCCTTCTACCATTCGCCGGAATATCAGGCGGCGATCAAGGCGCGACTCGGCGCGGCGACCATGAACATGCTGCTGGTGCAGGGAATGTAGGGCCGCAAGACATCATTGGCCCGGCAATTCAACCGCATCGCGCCTCCTGTGCGAGTTGCGGACAAACAAGAAGGGCGCCGCAGCGCCCCCCTGGCAAGCGCTGTATCGAGCTATTTCTTGGCCGCTGCCGCCGGCTTGCCGCTCTTGCCGTGGTTGTTCTTGTAGTTCTCGACCGCCCAGTCCTGCGCCTTCGCCAGAGCCACAGCCCCCTCTTTCGCGGCCTCCGCAGCCTTGGCTTTCTTCGCTTCGGCTGCCGCCTTGGCCGCATCGTCCATGGGCGCAACAGGTAGCTTCGCCTGACTCAAGCCAGCGCTCAAGGCAAACGTCAGTGCCCCGGCTGCAAGCAATTTTCCGGTTTTCATCCCAGTCTCCCGATCAGTGCTGGACCTGCGCCGGCGCAGTCGCGGCGCTTGCCGCGCCGGGCGCGCCCGACGGCGGCGCTCTCCTTCCGGCCTTGACGTCGTCGTACCAATACTGCGCGTGCTCGCGCGCCCAGGTCTCGTCCACGTAGCCGTCGCGCATCCCCCGGTAAGCGCCGGTCGTTCCAATCGTGCCCAGATAGATATGCGTGAACGACCAAACGATGAACACGATCGCCGCGATTACATGCACGACATTGGCGAGCATCATCAACGCCCGGCTCTGGTCGAAGTTGGGAAAATCCAGCACCAGCCCGCTTGCGCAGGAAACCGTACCCAGGCCGATCACGGCGCCCCAGAACCAGATTTTCTCCCCGGCATTGAAGCGGCCCGAGGGCACCACTTCATCGGAGAGCACGCCGCCGCCCTTGACCAGCCAGGTGATATCGTAGGCGCGCGGAATGTTGTCGCGCACGAACTTCACCACGAATACCACGACGCTGAACATGAAGATCGGCCCGACGAAATTGTGCAGATTCTTCCCGAGTTCGGCCAGCCAGCCGAACAGCGTGTAGCCGATCACAGGCAGCAGCACATACTTGCCGAACAGCATGGTCAGGCCGCTCGCCGCGAGGATGCAGAAGCTGATCGCCATGGTCCAGTGCGCAATACGCTCGAAACTGGAGAAGCGCTCGATCATCCTTCCGGTGGGCGGGCTGTGCAAGCCGATCGGCCCGCGCAGCTTGTAGAACACGGCAATGGCGATCAGCACCAGCACCACCAGCCAGCCGCCGTACAGCGTGACCGGGCCATTGCGCAGCTTGCGCCAGCTCTCTCCCCAGGTCTGGATCAGAACGCCGGTCTCTCGTCCCTTGACCGTGGTGACGCCTTCCTTGCCCGAGCGCACATCGCGCCATACCGGGGCGTTGTTGCCCGGCTGCACCAGCTGGCGCTGAGCCTCGGTGTCCTGCGCCTGAGCCTGAGCCGGAGCCTGTGCCCAGGCCGTTCCGCCCGGCAACAGCAGAAGCAGCATCAGACCCAGGACAAAAACATTCCGCACGCCTGCAAAAGTGGATCGCATGACGCCTCCTTATTCGACGCGTGTGTATTCGTTCTGGTACTGGGTGCGCGACTTGATCGCAGTCTCCCAACTGCTCTTGTCGCCCTTGGTCCAGGTGGAAGTGGTGTAGATGCTGGCGCTGGGTGCGTTGTCCCAGGGCGGCGTATCGGGCTTGCCCTGATACTTGCCCTGGTGGTACGCGATCACCTGGTCTTTTTCGCCGCAGCCGGACAGACCTGCCGCGACAGCAAGTGCAGCGACAGCAATTACGAGCTTGCGTGCCTTAGTCATGATTTGGCTCCATTCGGTGCCTGCTGCTGCGGATGGTCGGGCTTGCCGTAGGCCGTGGCCCAGCCCCACACTTCCGTCCCCTTGCCGCGCTTCAAGGCGCGATCGCGCAAAATGTCGGCGATGACGTTGCCGTCGCCGGCCAGCAGCGCCTTGGTCGAGCACATCTCGGCGCAGGCCGGAAGCTTGCCCTGCGCCAGCCGGTTCGATCCGTACTTGGCGAACTCTTCCTGGGAAAGATCCTTCTCCGGACCGCCGGCGCAGAACGTGCATTTGTCCATCTTGCCGCGCATGCCGAAGACGCCTGCCTCCGGGAACTGCGGCGCGCCGAAGGGACAGGCATAGAAGCAGTAGCCGCAGCCTATGCACATGTCCTTGTCGTGCAGCACCACGCCTTCCTCGGTATGGTAGAAGCAGTCCACCGGGCACACCGCCATGCACGGCGCGTCCGAACAGTGCATGCAGGCGACCGAGATCGATTTCTCCCCGGGCACGCCTTCGTTCAAGGTGACCACGCGGCGCCGGTTCACGCCCCAGGGCACCTCGTTCTCGTTCTTGCAGGCAGTCACACAACCGTTGCACGCGATGCAACGCTCGGCGTCACAAAGGAATTTCATTCTGGCCATGATGGTATCCCCCTATGCTTGGAATTTTTCGATCTGGCACAGCGTGGTCTTGCTTTCCTGCATCATCGTCACCACGTCATAGCCGTAGGTGGTCGCGGTGTTGACCGCCTCGCCGCGCACGATCGGCGACGCGCCGTCCGGATAGTGGTCGAGCAGGTCCTTGCCCATCCACCAGCCGGAGAAGTGAAACGGCAGGAATACCGTGTCCGGTCCCACCCGCTCGGTCACCTTCGCCATGACCTTGATCTGTGCTCCGGTCGGCGTCTTCACCCAGACATAGTCGTTGTTGTGGATGTTGCGGTCGTTGGCCGACTTGGGATTGATCTCCACGTACATGTTCTGTTGCAGTTCGGCCAGCCACGGGTTTGAGCGGGTTTCCTCGCCGCCACCTTCGTATTCCACCAGCCGGCCGCTGGTCATGATCAGCGGGTATTTCTCGCTGTCCTTGTCGGCGATCGACTTGTCCTGGACGGTCTTGAACAGCGTCGGTAGCCGGTACAGCGTTTTCTTGTCGGCATTCGTCGGCCACTTCGCCACCAGGTCGGGACGGGGGCTATACAAGGGCTCGCGATGCAAGGGTATGGCGTCCGGGAAGGTCCATACCACGGCACGTGCCTTGGCATTGCCGAACGGAACACAACCATGCTTGAGCGCGACGCGCTGTATGCCGCCCGACAGGTCGGTCTTCCAGTTCTTCCCATCGGCCTCCTTGCGCTCCGCTTCCGTAAGCTCATCCCACCAGCCCAGCTTCTTGAGGAAGACGTGATCGAACTCGGGATAACCGGTGGTAATCTCGCTGCCCACCGAATATGAACCGTCTTCTGCCAGCAGGTTCACACCGTCGTGCTCGACGCCGTAACGCGCTCGGAACGTGCAGCCGCCGTCCATGACGTTCTTGGAGGTATCGTACAGGTTAGGCGTGCCGGGATGCTTGACCTTCGCGGTGCCCCAGCACGGCCACGGCAGTCCGAAGTAATCGCCATCCAGCTTGTAGCCGGTTTCCTTGTCTATGCCGCCTTTCGCGCGCAGCGTCTTGATGTCGAACACGTGCATGTTGCGCATATGCGCCTTGAGGCGCTCGGGCGTCTGGCCGGTGTAGCCGATGGTCCAGGTGCCGCTGTTGACTTCGCGCAGCGTGTCCTCCATCTCGGGCTCGTCCATCCCGCCCTTGCCCTTGACCAGCTTGATGTTCTGCTTGCCGTCCTTTTTTCCGACGAGCTGATCGGCAAAGCCGAGCTTCTGGGCCAACTGGTACATGATCATGTGGTCGGTGCGCGACTCGAACAAAGGCTCGATCACGCGTTCGCGCCACTGCAGCGAGCGGTTCGAAGCGGTAACGCTTCCAGACGTTTCGAACTGCGTCGCTGCGGGCAGAAGGTAAGCGCCATCCTTACGGACCATCGCAAACATCGCCGCGCTCGCCGATGGATACGGATCGATGACGACCATCAGGTCGAGCTTTTTCATCGCCTCGATCTGGTCCGGCCCGCGCGTCTGCGAATTCGGCGCGTGCCCCCAGAAAATCACGGCGCGCAGATTCGAATCCTGGTCGATATTTTCGTTCTTCTCCAGCACCGCATCCGCCCAGCGCGAAACGGTGAAACCGGGCTTGCCCATCATCGCCGGGCTGGCAAAACGCTTGTGCAGCCAGTCGAGATCGACATTCCAGACGCGGGCCCAGTGTTTCCACGCCCCCGGCGCCAGCCCGTAGTAGCCTGGAAGCGACTGCGCATTCGGGCCGATGTCGGTTGCACCCTGCACGTTGTCGTGGCCGCGGTAGATATTGCAGCCGCCGCCGGTGCGGCCGGCATTGCCGAGCGCGAGCATCAGGACCGCGCTCGCGCGGGTAATCGCATTGCCGTTGGTGTGCTGCGTTTGTCCCATCGCCCAGATGATGAACCCCGGACGATTGTCCGACAGCATCTTGGCGGTCTCGTACATCTCCTTCTCCGGCACGCCGGTCACCTCCTCCACCGCCTGCGGCGTGTACTTGGCCATCACTTCTTTCCTGACCTGGTCCATGCCGTAGACGCGGTCGTGGATGTACTGCTTATCCTCCCATCCGTTTTTGAAGATGTGATAGAGCAGGCCGAACTGGAACGCGACGTCGGAACCCGAGCGTATGCGCACGAATTTGTCGGCGTGCGCCGCCGTGCGCGTAAAGCGCGGATCGGCGACGATCACCTTGGCGCCGTTTTCCTTGGCGTGCAGCGTGTGCAGCATCGATACGGGGTGCGCCTCGGCTGCGTTCGAGCCGAGGAAGAACAGACACTTCGAGTTCTGCTCGTCGTTGTACGAGTTGGTCATCGCGCCGTAGCCCCAGGTGTTCGCGATGCCGGCGACCGTGGTCGAGTGGCAGATACGGGCCTGGTGATCGATGTTGTTCGAACCCCACAGCGCGATCCATTTGCGCAGCAGGTAGGACTGCTCGTTGTTGTGCTTGGAGGAACCCAGGACGAACATTGCGTCGGGGCCGCTTTCCTTTCTGATCGCGAGCAGTTTGTCGCCGATCTCCTGGTAAGCCTGGTCCCACGACACCTTCTTCCACGTGCCGCCTTCGAGCTTCATCGGAGACTTCAGGCGATGGGAGTTCTCGGTCATGCCGTGCTCGCGCACCGAGGCGCCCTTGGCACAATGCCCGCCGAGGCTGAGCGGCGAATCGAACACCGGCTCCTGCCTTACCCATACGCCGTTTTGCACCACGGCATCGACGGCACAGCCGACCGAGCAGTGCGTGCACACCGTGCGTTTGACTTCGATCTTGCTGCCCGCTTCTTTCGTTTCCCCCGCGGCCTCGGCCTTGCCGATCATAGTGAACGGCAACTGGCTGGCGAAAGCGCCCGCGCCTGCGGCGACGCCTGAACGCTTGAGAAAGCTGCGGCGGTCTATGGTTTTGCCTAGCATCCCAGTGAGACCTCTGGCCAGGCGGCTCTGCGCCGAAGGCGCACTTGCGGATTTCCGGGTAAGTAACATGGCGCCTCCTCAGACCTTGGCGGTTCTGTAGTAGTTGCGCACATGCGCGGAGGCTTGGTAGCCCGCGCTGCTCCGCTTCGTATTGCCGGTCGTCGCCGGCGGCGCTGGCGGCACGGTCTTCGCAGCAATGGCGGCTGCGCCTGCAGCGCCGCCTGCACCGACCGCGAGCAGGAAATTCCTGCGGCTCAGTTTGCTCTTGTTTTGACTCATTCCAGGTTCCTCCTTCCTAAAAGAGAACAATGAGAGAACAACCGCTATTGACCGATCTCGAAGGATTCTTTTTCTAGGTCAATAAATGCCTTGGTGAATCGCGCGACATGTTTGTAGAAATTGGTATTGTCGGAAATTATGACGCTATCACAAAAATTGACATACCACGGTTCGATATACACAAAAAAGAACTTTTTTTGTTTCTGCACTGCAGCATCGGAGTCCAAAAAAACGAGGTGGCGCATCACTTCGCACAAGCTGGCGAAGTGATCCTCGTATTCCGCCACGCCCAGCCCGCGCGCCAAACCCATCGCAGCGAGCTCGGTACGCAGCCGCACCAGCACATTTTCCTTCATGGATTCAGCCAGATAATGGGAGGCGTAAGGAGTTATCTCGGCTTTGCCGGTACCGACAAATACGCTGTCGTATTCCTCCCCAACCGCTTCCGCATCCATCGCCGCCGCCGCGGAAACGAGCGCATTCCATGCTTGGGGCAGGGAGCGGTTTTCGCCCTCGCCCGCGATTTCGTCCGCGGCCGCAATCGCGGCGAGCAGGCCTGCGTCCGGCCCCGCATAGAACAGACGTGCAATCAGGGCGTAGAAATCGGCGCGCGCGCGGTCCTCCGGCGACACCTCGTCGGCGACAAATTCCGGCGCGGTGGGCTGGGCATTCATGACTTGATACCGAACATGTTCTGTTCGGTCTTGTTTTCCATCATATCGATTACGCGGCAATCGGCGCACATCTGCAGCCGTTTCAGCCCGCCGCCGGCGAACATTGAATGCTTGCCCAGTTTGCCTACCATGTTGTCTATCATCTGCTTGTTGCCGAACGGCGTGCCGCAGCGCACGCAGTTGAAAGGAACCGCCTCGTGCAGCAGCTGCTCCGCCTTGGCCTGCGAGCCGAGCAGCAGGCGTGGCGCGAGCGTGATCGCATTCTCCGGGCAGGTGTTCGCGCACAGGCCGCATTGAACGCAGTTGCGCTCGATAAATTTGAGCACAGGCTGATCGCGCCCGTCGACCAAGGCCGAGGCCGGACAGGCGCCGACGCAGGCCATGCACAGCGTGCAGGTGTCGCGGTTGACTTTGACCCGGCCCCAGGGCGCGCCGGCCGCAAGCGCAATTTCCTGCTGCGGCGCGGGCGCCAGGCACGCGAGGTGCTCGAGCGCGAATTCCAGCGTGTTGCGCTTGTCCTGGCCCAGGTTGAAACCGGCCGCTTCGGCTACGGTGCGGGCCGGCCGCAGCGCCCAGACCGCGCGCTCGAGTTCGGTCGCATCCGGGCTCGCGAGCAGCATGAAATGTGTTCCGCTATAGCCGAGCGCGCCCACTATGGTCTGGGCATGGCGCATTTGCTGTTCCACCGCAGGGCCGTACTCGTCGGCCTCCTGCTCTCCGGCAAGCAGCACCACCTGGCTGGCGCCGTAGGCGAGCGCACCCAAGAGCGTGTCCATGCCGAGCGCGGCGACGCTGTGGACTTCCAGCGGGATCACCCGCGCCGGCAGGCCGCCGCCCTTTCCCGGCTGCGCACGGCGGCCGAGCTTTGTCAGCAGGTCGCGGCCGGTCCCCGCATTGTGGAACAGGATGCATGCGTCCTTTCCGCCCGCGCCGCGAAATGTGCCGAGCACGGTCTTGAGCCGTCTGCCCAGATCGGACACGCGCGGATAGATATGCGTCATCGCGCCCGAAGGACACACGGTGGCGCAGCCGCCGCAGCCCATGCACAGCTGCGGTTCGACTTTGATGGCATCGCCGTCGGCCGTAATCGCGCCGGTCGAACAGGTGTCGATGCAATTGTTGCAGCCCGCCTTGGCCGAGCGGCTGTGCGCGCAGATCTTGGCGTTGTAGGCGAAGAATTTCGGCTTCTCGAACTCGCCCACCAGTTGCGCAAGCTGCGCCGCGGCGAGCGCCTGTTCCAGCGGATCGTGGCCCGGGGCGAGATAGCCCTGCGGCGGCTGCGCCAGCCTGATGCAGGGCTCGGCGGCTAGATCGAGCACCAAGTCGAAGCGTTCGCTGCGCGCGCTTTGCCCGCGTTCGAAATCGATGGCGCCGATGTCGCCGCAGGCTTTGACGCAGGCGCGGTGGGACATGCACTTCGCCATATCGATCTGGTAGCTGAAATCTATCGCCTGCTCCGGGCAGGCGTGAATGCATGCATTGCAGCGCGTGCACGCTTCCAGGTCGATTGCGTTGGTCTGCTCCCAGGCGACCTCGAACGCGCCCAGATAGCCCTTGAGCGACCTCAGCTTTCCCGACCAGACCGGGTAGCTGCGCACCGGCGGGAGTTCGCCGCCCGAGCCCTCACCACCGGCGCCATCGATGGCGAGTACGCTCACCTCGAGCCTGTCCTTGAGCCGCTCGGCCCAGGGCACGGCGACGCCGGCCGGCCCGATGACCAGCAACTGGCCGCCCGATCGATAACTCACGCTGGGCACCGGTTCCGGGTCCGGCAGCATCGCCATGGCGAGCAGCGCCGCGATCTTGGGCGTGGCGTGTTTCGATTCCTTGGACCAGCCCGCGGTCTCGCGGATATTGACGAATTTGAGCTCGTGTTTTGCCCGGGTCTGGTCGGCGAGTTCAGCAAATAGCGGCGCTTCCTGCGTGCAGGCCACAAGGCAGTCGCCGCCCAGGAGGGCATCGTTAAAAGCGCCGACCTCGCGCCGGCATAGGTCAGTATGGATGGTAACGGGTGCATCGAGCTTCAATGCGTTCGCCAAAGCCTTGGCGTCCAGCGCCATGGTCTGGTTGCAATTGCACAGCTTGATGGTCCTGTCTGTCGGCATCGACTTTTATAATGATTTGTCTTTGCGCAACCCGTCGAACGCAGGCTCCTCCAGCGCATGCGCACACATATTACAGGCCTACAGAAACCCTCGTCTAGCCATTTCTATTACCGTCCGCCGGGTCACGGCTTTCATCTTCCGGTGGCCCGCCGTCCGCGAGCGGCTGCGGTTCCTGTACGGGTTCCGCTGGCTGCTCGATGTTTTGCTCAGCAGCCTGCCTTTCAGGCGTCTCGCTGTCGTCCGGTTCCGGGCCCCGCAAGGTACGCCGCGCATGCTGCAGCTGATCGACGATGGCCGCAGGCAGGTCTTGGAGCGCCGCATAGTCCTCGGCATAGTCGTCGAGACCATCCGCAATATTGAACCGCGGGTCGCCGAATAATTTCTTCAACGCGATCCGCCGCACGGATTCATCCACCCTGGTATCCATGAAACCCCTGAAATCGGACTCAAAGCCGAGTTTGTCGACCGGCGGCAATTCCGGCAGTGGCTTGGCATCCGCCGGCTTTGGCGCCTCCTGCAAGGGCCGTTCGCGCGCCTCCTGCTTGAGGCGCGACCAGCGCGACACGAAAGGTTCCTTCTCTTCTTGGTCCTGGGTCGACATATCACGAATTCCGCGAACTAATCTAGCGATTATTTCAACGCCGGGAGGCCACGCCCTTATCCTTGCTGCTCGCGTAGCGCGGTTCCTTCTTCGGCTCGGGACGGTAATGCTCAGCAACGAATTCGGCGATCTGCGGCAGCAGATCTTCGGGAAGCGCAACACTGTCGACATTTTCGCCGCTGTCCACCCAGCCGACGCCTTCGAGGTAGCTGGCCGTGATGTACACCGGCCGCGCGATCTCGCCGTCCATGCGCCACATCACGAATACTTTGGGCCGCGTGGACGTGATGTTCACATAATAGCCTTCCGCTTCTCTCGGTTCGAGCCGCAAAGCCAGCCCGGGGAACAATATCTGCTCAGTCCGATCGTCAGCGTAAATGACTCGCTGCGCTTTATCCGCAGCGGGCACGTCAGGCACGATACCCTTGGCTTCCCACCGCTCTGTTGCCCAGCGGTCACCCCCACGCAGCCGTTCCATAATTACCGCAAACGAAAACACGTCCGCGCCACCTGCTGGTTTGTTTTCCGACATGCGCGCATTGTGCGGCAGTCGCCTCGGCCGAGCAACGTGATCGAAAAGGACGGCGGGTTCATATGCGGCAACTATACTAGGGCAGCCGTCGCTCTGCTATCATCTCTTCTCTGCAGCAATCGGAAAAAGCCACATGACAGAAAGGGTTATCGCACTGGTCGATGCGGGGCGGCACAAGCCACTGCCACCGCCCGCCGAGGCGGTCGCCGGCCCGGCGCGCGACCGGCTCGGCCGGACGCTGCGCGATTTGCGCATTTCGGTCACCGACCGCTGCAACTTCCGCTGCGTCTATTGCATGCCGAAGGAAGTGTTCGGCAAGGACTACCCCTACCTCGCGCACAGCGAATTGCTGTCCTTCGAAGAAATCACGCGCCTGGCGAAGATCTTCGTCGAACATGGCATCGAAAAAATCCGTCTCACCGGCGGCGAACCGTTGCTGCGCCGGAACGTCGAGCGCTTGGTGGAAATGCTCGCCGCCATCACCCTGCCCGACGGCAAGCGCGTCGAACTCACGCTTACGACCAACGGCTCGCTGCTCGCTAAAAAAGCGCGCGCGCTTAAGGATGCCGGCCTGCACCGCGTCACCGTGAGCCTGGATGCGCTGGACGATCCGACCTTCATGGCCATGAACGATGCCGACTTCCCGGTGGCCAAGGTACTTGCGGGCATCGACGCCGCGGATGCGGCGGGCCTCGCGCCGGTAAAGATCAACATGGTGGTGAAGCGAGGCGTGAACGAGCATTCGATCCTGCCGATGGCGCGCCGCTTCAAGGGCTCGGGCCATGTCCTACGCTTCATCGAGTTCATGGACGTGGGCGCGACCAACGGCTGGCGCATGGACGATGTGATTCCCTCGCGCGACATCATCCGCATGATATCCGCGCACATGCCCCTGGAAGCGATCGATCCGAATTACCCGGGCGAGGTCGCCGAGCGCTGGCGCTACCGCGACGGCTCGGGCGAAATCGGCGTCATCTCCTCGGTGACCCAGGCGTTCTGCCGCTCCTGCACCCGCGGGCGCATCTCCACCGAGGGCATGCTCTACACCTGCCTGTTCGCCACTTCAGGCTACGACTTTCGCGCCCTGCTGCGCGGGGGCAAGTCGGACGCGGAAATCCGCGCTGCCATCGCGGCCGTGTGGAGCGCGCGCGACGACCGCTACTCCGAGATCCGCACTGCCGAAACGGCGAAACAGCGCAAGATCGAAATGTCTTACATCGGCGGCTGACGATGCCGCTATGCCCGCGCTTGCGCCAGACGACGAATTTGCCATGAAGCCGCACCCTCGCCCCGAAATAAGCCGCGCCAGCCGCCCGCTCACGTTCGAAGTCGAAGCGATCAACGAACGCGGCGAAATGGTGCCGACCGCCATCGCCGGCGAAAATCCGCTTACGCTCTACGTGGACAAGCGCGAGATCGTCACCCTCATGACCCTGGGCCAGGCGCCCGAAGCGCTGGCGATCGGCTACCTGCGCAATCAGCGGCTGGTGCAATCGATCGACGAAATCGCCGCGGTGCAGGTTGACTGGGAAACCGATTCGGTGGTCGTGACCACGCGCAAAGCCACGGACGCGGAAGCGCGCGCGCGCGCAAAGGGCATGACCGACAGAATGAAAAAGCGCACCGTCACCACCGGCTGCGGCCAGGGCACGGTGTTCGGCGACCTGATGGAGGAAATCGACCGCGTGAAGCTGCGCGACGACGTTCGCCTGTCGGAAGCGACGCTGTATGCGCTGATGGACCAGGTGCGCCACCATGAAACCATCTACAAGTCCGCCGGCGCGGTGCACGGCTGCGCGCTGGCGACCAACGAGAACGGCGCGAGCCGCATCCTGAGCTTTGTCGAAGACGTGGGCCGGCACAATGCCGTGGACGCGATCGCCGGGCAGATGTGGCTGGAGGATATCGACGGCTCGGACAAGATTTTCTATACCACCGGACGGCTGACCTCGGAAATGGTGATCAAGGCAACGCAGATGTCGATTCCGTTCCTGGTATCGCGCTCCGGCCTGACGCAGATGGGCCACGCGATTGCACAGAAGATCGGCATCACCATGCTCGGCCGCGCCACCGGCCGCCATTACCTGCTGTTCACCGGCAAGCAGCGCTTCCTCAAGCCGGTCTGCCCGACCGCGATCGCATAGGCGGCGGCCGCATGAGCACCGGACCCACCAACGCCGGTCGTAGCAACGACCAAGTCACCGGACTGATCCTCGCCGGCGGCCTCGCGCGGCGCATGGGCAATGTCGACAAGGGGTTGGAGCTTTTCCGCGGCAAGCGCCTGGTCGACCACGTCTACGAACGCCTCGCGCCCCAGGTCGGCGGTATCATCATCAGCGCCAACCAGAACCACGACGCCTACAAAACCTTCGGCGTGCGCGTAGTCAGCGACGCCATCGGCAATTTCGCCGGCCCGCTCGCCGGATTGCACGCAGGCTTGTCGGTATCGCGCCGCCCGTACCTGGCGTCGGTGCCCTGCGATTCGCCGTTTCTGCCGGAGGACCTGGTCCAACGCCTGATGACGCGGCTCGAGGAATCCGGCGCCGATCTCGCCGTGGCCAAGACCGGCAACCAACCGTACCCGGTGTTCTGCCTGGTCCGGCGCAGCGTACTCGAGCACCTTACCAATTTCCTCAAGGGCGGGGGGCGCAAAGTCGACGCCTGGTACGCGAGCCTGCATGTGGTCGAAGTAAGTTTCGACGATCAGGTGGAAGCTTTCTGCAACATCAATACGCGCGAAGAACTGGCGATCTTTGCCGGAGCAACGACCTCCGCAGTGGCGATTGCAGAGGCCGGAGCGCCCGGTGCCGGCGCCGCCGCGGCGGCAACCGTGCATACGCCGGCGGTGCCGGGAGACGCGCTTGCGCGCACCGGTTCACGCGACGCGCTTGCGCGCGTCGTGAGCTGCATCGACGATTACGATCCGAATGCGCTCAAGGTCGAGAAGGCGCGCGAGGTGATCCGTTCTTTCCTCACCCCCATCTCTAACAACGAGCGGGTCGCGGTGCGCGCGGCGCTAGGACGCGTGCTCGGCGAGGACATCGTCTCCACGCTCGACGTGCCCGCGCACGACAATTCCGCCATGGACGGCTACGCCTTGCGCCATGCCGACCTGAACGCCGCCGGGGACACCGAGTTGCGCCTCGCTGGCAGCGCGTTCGCGGGGCGGCAGTTCGCCGGCAAGTTGGGCAAGCGCGAGTGCGTGCGCATTATGACCGGCGCGGTGATGCCGCGCGGGGCGGACACGGTGGTGATACAGGAAATTGTCCAGGTCGAAGGCGACAAAATACACATCCCAGTGGGACAGAAGAAGGGCCAGAACCGCCGTCTTGCAGGCGAGGACTTGGCCACAGGCAAACCCGTGCTCAAGGCCGGTCACCCGGTCAGCCCCGCCGATCTGGGCCTGATCGCCTCCCTGGGGCTGGCCGAAGTGACCGTGCGCCGGCGCCTGCGCGTGGCGTTTTTCTCGACCGGCGACGAACTGGCCTCGGTCGGCTCCTTGTTGAAGCCAGGTGAGGTCTACGACAGCAACCGCTACACGCTCTACGGCATGCTGTCGCGCCTGGGCTGCGAACTCATCGACATGGGCGTGGTGCGCGACGACCCGGCGAGCCTGGAACAGGCGCTCAAGGCCGCGGCCGCAGACGCCGACGCCGTCATCACTTCGGGCGGCGTGTCCGTGGGCGAGGCCGATTTCATCCGCGAGCTGCTGGGCAAGCTCGGCGAAGTCGTGTTCTGGAAGATTGCGATGAAGCCCGGCCGGCCCATGGCCTTCGGCAAGATCGCCGACGCAGGCAAAACAGCGCACTTCTTCGGCCTGCCGGGCAATCCGGTGGCCGTAATGGTGACGTTCTACCAGTTCGTGCGCGAAGCGCTGCTCGCGCTGTCCGGCCGCAGCGGCGATTTTGCGCTGCCGCTGCTGCAGGTGCCCTGTACCGCCGCCATCAAGAAGAACCCGGGGCGCACCGAATTCCAGCGCGGCCTGCTCGCGCGCGACGAGCGCGGAGTCTGGAGCGTATGCCCGACCGGCGCGCAGGGCTCGGGCGTGCTGCGTTCCATGTCGGAGGCCAACTGCTTCATCGTACTCGAGCATGAGCGCGGCTCGGTCGCTCCCGGGGAAGCGGTGCAGGTACAGCTGTTCGACGGCTTGGTCTAGGAAGCAATCCGGGCGAATCGCCGGAACCGCCCAAGCCAGGCGAGTGGCGCGACGGCTGAACTGCCGTTCCTGACCTACGCGCCGCCGCCGGTCGACGCCGGCATCGCCATGATCAGGCCTTCGCGCCCTCCGCGCGCAACTCCGCGAACACTTTCGTCGCGACCAGCATCGCGTCGCGTACCAGCGGTGCGCCCACGTAGCCGAGCAGGTGAAGGATCGCCTCCGACAGCTCGTCTTCGGTCCAGCCTTGGCGGCACGCCATGCGCAGATGGATCGCGAGCTCCGGCTCGCGACCGGTCGACGCGTCAGAGATCACGGTGACCAGCGCGCGCGTCTTGAGATCGAGCCCAGGCCGGGTCCACAGCGCCGCGAAGACCGTCTCGCTCGCAAGGTCGATGAACTTCTGCATCAGCGGGTCTTTGTAGGTCGTCGCGCCGATCTTGTCGACATAGGCGTCGCCCAGCAGTTTGCGCCGCATTTCGCGGCCCTTCGTCAGATTCGTCTCGGACATCGGCTTCTCCCTGAAAGTGGTGGGTCGTATGGGGAATTCAAATGCATCAGCCGGATGGCAGGGCTAGGTCCCCGGACTTGTGCTGCCTGACGTTCAGCTGCCGGCATAATGCGCGACCGCGATGACGAACGGAAGCACAAGCTCGGGAACGAGGTAGCCGAGCCATACGGCGCGCGGAGCCGGCAGGCCGACTTTACTGATCGACAGCAACCTCCCGAGGCCGGCGAGCAGAACGCCAAGAGCAAGCAGATAGACGAGAACACCCTGTTGACGAATGGTGAAAGCAGCCCAGAAGCAAATGATGCCGGTGGAAAGATAGACGCCGGCCATGAAGCGGTGGACGTTGTCCAGCCGTGGCTCCGTCTTTGGTTGGCCGAGGTACATCTGCAGCGATCCGCCAAGAATGGCAATGGCCGATACGATGAACAAGCAGACCTGGACCACTAGCTGGCTTGCGGTTAGCGGGGCAACTGGCAGCATGTTTTCTCCTTCAGATGCGAGGCAAAATGTCCGCGATGACGCTCGCGCGCAAGCGTGCGAAGCGGCGCTGGCGAAGCGGCGCTATCGATCGCGCGGTTATGCAGCAACTTGCTCGTAGGAAAACTGCGGCGCACCGGCGCGCTCAGACGCGTGCTCGACCGTAATGGAGCAAATGTTGCCTCTGGCATACACGTCGAGAACGGTGTTCGCGTCGAGGTCGCGGGTCTCGGTAAGCGGAGAATCCAGAAACTCGATGGGTAGGGTATCCGTGTCAGCAAAGTAGCGAACTTTCATGGCGTAAACCTTCCGTCAAAGAAAGCGTTATGCACGATCTCGCCATCTGGCAAGATAATCACGCGGAGAAAGCGGTTCTCCATTTCCGACACCTAAACCCACCACCGGAAGCGGCCGTCAGCCTGGACCGTCTCCCGAAGAGGTGTCCGGACAGCCCTCTCGATCCATTCGTCGCGAATAATTGCCCGATCCGGCCCTTGCCGTATTGTCGCGAAGTAGCGTGTAACCTTCACGGCATCAGCCTATCAGAATTCCATTTCGCTAGCTGAGCTTGCCGTATCACCCTGGCACCAGGCGCGCACGAGCGCGCAGCGCGACTGCGCTGCTTGCACGCGCCGTTTAGGCCGCGGTGAGCTTGACCCTACCGACATTGCCGAGCTTCACACGTTGCCTCGCCTGCCAAAGATCGTAGTTGCACTGCATCGCAAGCCAGCTCTCGGGCGAGCGGCCGAGCGGCCGAGCGCCTTGGAAAGTCGCAGTGCCATCTCAGGGCTGATGCCATTTAAGGTTCGGCTTCAGCCGCGCGCGCTCGCTGGCTCGGGCTGCACGCCGGAGTTAGGCAGCCGACACGCCGGCAGCCGCCAGCGTGACATCACAGTACTCGAAGCGGCCGTCGCGCCGGATGCGCTCCCCGGCTTGCACGGGAAGCGGATAACGGAAGATCGGGCCGGCATACACACAGGTGTGAAACTCGCCGCGCTCCCCGCACGGATCGACGGAAGACGGCAACTCGGCCAGAAGCGACGCATCGAATTGGCGGCCCGCAAACTCGGCCCCGAGTTGAGTCGTGTCAACACAGGTAAGAATCGCGCGATAGCCGGAGCGTACGAACTGCTGCGCGAGGGCGGGCGTGTCCCTTCCCCAGAGCGGAAAGACGGGCGTCCAGCCGAGCGGGGGCAGCGCGCGCTCGCGATAAGCGCGCACGTCGGCCAAGAAGAGATCGCCAAATGCCATGTGCCGCACGTCCGGCCGCTCATGTCGGAAGGCCGCCAGCGTGGCCGCGAATGCCTCCTCATACGCAAGGTTGGTCGCCGCGGCAGGAATAGTCACTTCAATAAGCGGCAGGCCGAGAGCCGCGACCTGGGCCTCAAGGACCGCGCGGCGGACACCGTGAATGCTGATCCGGTCGTAGTCGCGCGTGATCGTGGTGAGTACCGCGACGACGTCAACGGACGGATCTGCGCGCAGGGCCGCGAGGGCGAGGCTGCTGTCCTTGCCGCCGCTCCACGCTAGAACCACCGGACGCACACTCACGCGTAACCCTCCAACGCTCGAAGTCTTTCTAGCTGCCTAACGTCGCCGTTCAACGGCTGCGTGAGCCTCGCGACGTACGCGGCGCGAAACGGGGCGGTTATCGAACCGGCAAATCGCTTTGGCCGATTTGACTGCCCCAAGCCGCGTTAGGTCTTGCGCTCGTCCGCGAGCCGCACCACGTTGTCCGCGGCGGGCTTGTCGTCGATCTCCGCCGCTTCGATGCGCTGGAACTGCTGGCTGATCTTGCCGCCCGTGACCTGGATTTTCTCGACGTCGTCGTTGGCCTGGCGGATGTGGTCGGCGAGTTTTTTCATGCGCTCGTCGAAGCGGCCGAACTCGACCGCGAGTCGGGACAAAGACTCCTTGATCACGTGGATCTGCTTGCGCGTCTCCACGTCCTTCAGCACCGCGCGCGCGGTGTTGAGCACCGCCATCAGCGTTGTCGGCGAAACGATCCACACGCGCTTCGCGTTCGCGTATTCCACCACTTCGGCGTGGTAGGCGTGGATCTCGGCGAACACGGCCTCGGCCGGCACGAACATCACCGCGCCGTCGGAG
>DATKUQ010000384.1:0-3197 GCA_035530495.1 Burkholderiales bacterium | reverse complement strand
CCAGCGTTCCGGCAGCCGGCGTGTAGGGTGCGTCGGCGGAAATGGTGGTCAGCCAAGCGTAGTGCAGCGCGGCGCCGCTGGCCGTGATCTGCGCCAGCGTCGCCGCGGCATCGGGTATCCCGTCGCCACCGGCAACATTGGTATCGGCCACGCTGTTCCACAGATACGCACCGACGGTGGCCTGAAAACCGGTGCCCGCCTTGGCGAATACCGCGCCCCCGGAGGTTGAACTGGCCTGATTGTTGGTCGCCCCCTGCTTGATCGCGCTCACCACCAGCGCGAACGGGCGCGTGGTGATGGTGTTGGAGTTGCCGTTGATGGCCGCGCCGCCGAAGCTGAGGCTGTCGTCGCGCAGGTTCAGCGCATACTTGCCTACGTCCGAAGTCGACAGGTTGAAATTCGCCGAACCCGCGGCGAAGGTCAGCGCCAGGTTGTTTGCGCCTGGGAGCGCGCTGGGCAGGCTCACCGCGCCGATCTTGGGGGCGGCGCCACCGGGGTCGCTCACATCGAGCGTGAGCCATGCCTTCAGGTTCTTCGCGCCGGTGTAATAGGGCGAGATCGAGCAAACTCCGGTACTCGGATCCTTGCGCCACATCGCCACGCTTATCGCCTGCGGGCGTCCGGCGACCTGCACCGCATCGTTGGTGATCACGAAGGCGTTGTCGCTGAAGGCGATCGGCGTGGAGGTCGTGCTGCTGGTGGCCACGAGCGGATCCATCACGCTCACGCTCAGGGCGGCGTCGGCATGCTGGTCGCTGAGCGCGAGCGTGGCCACGCCGTTGTCCGCCGCCGCGAACGTATAGCTGGCCGTGCCGCTGTCGGCGGCCCCCGGTGTCAGGGTGCCCGCCGCAGTCACCGTGCTCCAGTCCCCGTGCGCAGGCGAGGTCGTGATGTTGACCGTTCCGGTGTAGTTGGTCACGACGTTGTTCACCGCGTTCATTACGTTGATGGTCACGTTATCCGGCGTGCAGGTGCTGGCCGTGGCGGCAGCGGGATCGACTAAAAAGTGATTCACGCTGTAGGTCATCGGGCAGGCATGGGTTTGCGTCGCGATGGCCGTCACCGCGGCCTGGCTCAAGACCTTCGGATATACCCGCACCTCGTCCAGATTGCCGCGAAAGTGGAACGTTGTCGGCGATTCGCCAGATGCATTCGTTTCGCCACCGATGGAGATTGGACCGGCATCGGTTCCCCATGTGCCAGTCCACGGCGTCGGGTCGGTGTCGCTGGCGAGCAAAGTCCCGGCGGCATTGAACACGTATATCGTGCGCTTCTTGTTCGTGAAATCTGCCAAGGCGGCAACAAAATACCAAGTGTTGTTGGCGATGGTGTAAGTGGAATCCAGAATGACGGGCGTGATGCCGCGGGAGTAGAAACGGAGTCTTCCCGCCGCGCCGTCGCCCAGACTGAAACCATAACCGCCGGTGTTGTTTTCATCGTCGATGAAGATGCGCTGTCCCGACACCGAATAGTTGGTCGTCCTGATCCAGCCGGTGATGGTGAAATCGGTGGTCAGGTTGGGCAGCGGCGTTTGCACGTAAGCTGCCGTTATCGTGGCGCCGTTATCGAACACGCCATAATTGCAGGTGCCGGGACTGCCCGCGATGGCCGGGGTCGCGCCGGCGGTGCTGGCGCTGTTGAATGCCTGGGCGTTATTGCCGTTGCCGCTGTTGTCTACGATCTCGCCTGCGGTCCCGTTCCAGGTCGCTTCATCCATACGGTATTCTGCCAGCGCGGGCGTGGCGCTGACGGTGTAGACCTGCCCGGTGAAAGTGCCTGTCAACGCCGGGCTGACCGACCCGGCTCCGCTTTGGTTCAGGCCGAGCGTGCCGGAACCGATGCCGGTGTTGGCGGTCACCGTCCATGTCGTGCCGCTGCCCGTCACCGTCGTAATGAATGCGCCGCTCAGGCCGCTTGGGGCCGGCGTAAAGGCGGTGTCATTCACGCCAGTCACGCTGGTGCTGAATGTCACGGTCCACGATACCGTCGCCGTGTTGGTCGGATTTGCGCCGGCAGTATTAATGGAAACGACTGCGGCAGATGGAACGTAGGTGATGCTCACCTGGCCTGCCGCGCCGTCACCACCGCTTCGATTGGTGTTGTTCTCCGCGCAAGCCGCGCCACCACCGCCTCCGGCGACACTGCCCGTACTTCCGTTACCGCTACTATTCCTGCCTGGGCCACCCGCGCCGCCGCCGGTCGCCGTGCCGGAACCGCCCGTGTTTCCTGATGCATCCCCCCCCGCTCCTCCACTACCGGCACCGCCGCCGCCGGCGCCGCCAGCCTGGCAACCACCTCCGGCCACCACGCCAGAGGATCCGCTGCCGCCTGCATAAACAGTCGCACCTACGCCATTGCTCGCAGTACCGGAACCAGCGGCACCCGCGCTGTTGTTGTTCGGCGCCCCGGCACCACCAGCGCCCCCCTTGGCGACAACGGTCGTGCCGTTGAAAGTAGAATCTTCGCCCGCAGTGCCATCGCCGGTTGAGCCGGTTCCGCCCGCGCCGACGACGATCGGGTAGGTATTACCCGGCGCTACGGTAACAACGCGGCTGGCATACTGCCCACCCGCGCCCCCGCCACCCTCGGCCGGTCTACCCCTCGCGCCGCCGCCTGCGCCGCCGCCACCCCATGCTTCTACCGTGGCCGAGGTCACGCCAGCCGGCGCTGTCCAGGAGGTTGTTCCCGGTGTAGAAAAGGTGTCCGTCTGCGCCCAGGCGGGACCTGCCAGCAAGGCCAGGATCAGAAGCAACGCTCTTGTCAGATTTCGCATTTCGAGAAAACGCTGCTTTTTCACGGTTCGATTCTCGGGAACCGCGCGCACTACCGTCCCGCGATGTCGATAACGGCGATAAGTCCGACCAGCGAGAATTCTGGAGGCAGCCAACTGATTCTCCGTCTGTTCAGTCGGTGGGATAGCCGATGTTGGCCGCCCCAAAAAGAAAGGGCAGGATCGGACACATGATCCGAACCTACCCTCTTTTTTGCCTGGCGTCCTTCGCCGCGTACGGCGCAGCCGATTACGCGGTTTTAGTGCTCACGACGAACCTATGCCTGCGCAATCGCGATCAGCAGCCGCTCGTCACCGGAGGCGCGATAGTGGGCGGTGCGCTTGTGGTGGCCTCGGTATAAGAGAACGCGCAAGTGGCCGGATCCGTCGCATTTGTTACTTGGATCGTCGCCATAGTGCTGGACAC
>DATKUQ010000383.1:0-18460 GCA_035530495.1 Burkholderiales bacterium | reverse complement strand
CAACGCCTGGTGCCGGAGGGCGCACCGCTTATCGTCGCCGGGGATTTCAACGACTGGCGCAATTCCGCGGGGCGGGCGCTGGTGGCGGAGCTCGATTTGAAAGAGGTGTTCCGCGACCAGCGCGGCCGGCCGGCACGCACTTATCCGAGTACTTTTCCGCTGCTGCGCATGGACCGCATCTACGCGCGCGGCTTCGAGGTGCGCCACGCGGAGGTCCACCACGGTCTGCCCTGGTCACGCATTTCCGATCACGCCGCTTTGAGCGTGGAGTTGGAACTGCGATGACGCTCGAATTCCTGGACGGCAACAAGCTGCAGTTGCTCGTCAACGGCGGCGCGTATTTTCCGGCACTGCGGCAGGCGATCGATGCGGCGCAAAGCGAGATTTATCTCGAAACCTATATCTTCGCCGACGACGACAGCGGCAGAGACATCGCCGCCGCGCTGGTGCGCGCGGCCGGGCGCGGCGTGAGCGTACATGTGCTCGTCGACGGCTTCGGCTCCAAGGGCATGTTCGAGCAGACGCGGCGGTTGCTCGAGGCGGCCGGTGTCGCGGTGCTGATCTTCGGGCCCAAGACCTCGCCCCTGAGCCTGCGGCGCAACCGCCTGCGGCGGCTGCACCGCAAGTTGGTGGCGGTGGATGCGTGCGTGGCTTTTCTCGGCGGTATCAACGTCATCGACGACATGCATACCCCGGGCAATACGCCGCCGCGCTACGACTACGCCGTGCGCATCGAGGGGCCGCTGGTCGCGAGCGTGCTGGAGCAGGCCGAGCGCCTGTGGCGCCGGGTCGCCTGGGCGAGCCTGAAGCGCAGTGCGCAGCGGCATAAGCCGGTCGATGCCGCCGCGCGCGGCACGCAGCACGCCGCGCTCGTGGTGCGCGACAATTTTCGCCATCGTTCCGACATCGAGGATGCTTACCTCGAGGCGATCCGCGGCGCGCACAAGGAAATCATCATCGCCAACGCTTACTTTTTTCCGGGCGCGCGCTTCCGCCAGGCGCTGCGCTCGGCCGCCGGGCGCGGCGTGCGCGTCGTGCTGCTGTTGCAGGGACGGGTCGAATACGTGTTGCTGTACTATGCCTCGCGCGCCTTGTACGGCTCGCTGCTCGATGCCGGGGTGGAGATCTACGAATATCACAAGAGCTTCCTGCATGCGAAGGTCGCGGTGATCGACCGTCGCTGGGCTACCGTGGGCTCCTCCAATATCGATCCGTTCAGTCTGATGCTGGCGCGCGAGGCCAACGTCGTTGTCGATGACCTGCATTTTTCGCGGGAACTGCGCCACAGCCTGCTCGATCACATGAAAAGCGGCGCCAGGGTGGTGGCGAAGGGCGCGTGGCATCACCAGCCGCTGATGCGGCGGATTCTGATCTGGAGCGCGTACGGCTTCACCCGGTTCCTGATGGGCGTGGCGGGCTACGGTGGAAAATATTACGATGAAACTGGAACAGCAGGACCTTGAACGCATAAGCGCGCTTACGCTGCAGCACTACAATGCGCGCGCCGCCGGTTTTTTCGAGGGCACGCGCGATCACGACGTGAGCCAGAACATCGCCGCGCTGCTCGAGCACATCGAGGGTGGGCCGCCGTGCACGCTCCTCGATTTCGGCTGCGGACCGGGGCGCGACCTCAAGACGTTTTCGGACCTCGGTCACATTGCCGTCGGGCTGGAAGGCGCCGCGCAGTTCGTCGATATGGCGCGCGCCTACAGCGCCTGCGAGGTGTGGCAGCAGGATTTTCTCCGACTGGATCTGCCGCATGAGCATTTCGACGGCGTATACGCGAACGCGTCGCTGTTTCACGTCGCCAGCCAGGAGCTGCCGCGCGTGCTGCGCGAGCTGCACGCCACATTGAAGCCGGGTGGCGTGCTGTTTGCGTCGAACCCGCGCGGCCGCAACGAGGAAGGCTGGAACCGCGGCCGCTACGGCGCCTATTACGATCTTCCCACCTGGCGCAGCCATGTCTCGGGCGCGGGATTCATCGAGCTCGCCCACTACTACCGGCCGAGCGGCCTGCCGCCGGAGCAGCAATCTTGGCTGGCGACCGTGTGGCGCAAACCTAAACCCGGATAGTGCCGATCGGTTTTCGATTGTGGGAGATTCGCGCCCGAGCCGGTCAACGGTTAATCATGTCACTTGTCGGGGCGAGGGCGCACCTCCCACATTTCACCCGCCTCTGGGCCAAGCTGAGCGGTGCGCGGCGCGCCCTTACGGACTGCGGCGGCGGAACATGCCCACGCCCGACATGTGCATCACCAGCTCGCCGTGCTGGTTGTAGACCTCCGAGCGCGAGCGCACCGTGCCCATGTCAGGCCGGCTGTTGGATGCGCGTGTCTCCAGCACCGTGGATTTCAGCCGCAGCGTGTCGCCGGCGCGCACCGGCTTGACCCAGCGCAGCTCGTCGACGCCGGGCGAGCCCATGCTTGCCGCCTCCAGCAGGTAGCAATCGCAGAGCAGGCGCATGCAGACGCCGGCGGTCTGCCAGCCGCTCGCGATCAGGCCGCCGAAAACGGAGTGTTTCGCTTTTTCGCGATCGATATGAAACGGCTGCGGATCGTATTTTTTCGCGAACTCGATGATTTCGTCTTCCGACAGGCTGACGCCGCCGGCCTCGAGAACCTGGCCCTGATAAAAGTCCTCCCAGTAATACTTGTAGCTCATCTGTGTATCCGCTTGTGTCAAAACTACGCCGGCACGCGGCGCAGGAACATTTGCCGGCCGCGCATGGAAAGCACGAGCTCGCCGTTCTGGTTGAGGGTTTCCCACAGAAACAGCACCGTGCCGCGATTGGCCTGCTTCGCCGAGGGCGTGGACTCGAGCACCGTGGTCCTCAGACGCAGTGCATCGCCCGGGCGCACCGGTTTCAGCCAGCGCAATTCCTCCAGCCCCGGCGAGCCGACGCAAGAGGTTTGGAGCAGGTAGCCGTCGCACATCAGGCGCATGGTGACGCCGCAGGTCTGCCAGCCGCTCGCGATCAGCCCGCCGAACGGCGTGTCGCGCGCGGCTTCGGCGTCTGTATGGTAAGTCTGCGGGTCGTACTCGCGACCGAAGCGGACGATGTCTTCCTCGGACAGCGCACGCGTGGCGGTTTCGAATACCCGGCCCGGGGTGAAGTCCTCCCAGTAATATTTGATCGCCATCAGGCTTTGGCTTCGGGTTTCAGCTGCAGGGATTTGTACTCGAGGAATTCCTCCAGCCCGAAGCGCCCGAGCTCGCGCCCGTTGCCCGACTGCTTGAAACCGCCGAAAGGCGCCTGCAGGTTGAACGGGCCGCCGTTGATGTCCACCTGGCCGGTGCGCATGCGCCGCGCCACTTTCTGCGCATGCGCTTCGTCTTTCGACCACACGCCGCCGCCCAGGCCATAGGGCGAGTGGTTGGCGATGCTCACCGCCTCGTCCTCGTTCCTGTAGGTGAGGATGGACAGCACCGGCCCGAAGATTTCTTCCTGGGCGATGGTCGCGTCGGGCTTCACCCGGCCGAATATGGTCGGCTTGACGTAGTAACCCTTGGGCAGGCCTTCGGGCGCATCGGCGCCGCCGCAGAGCAGTTCCGCACCCCCCTCTATGCCTTTCTTGATGTAGCCGCGCACGCGCTCGCGCTGCGCTGCGGACACCAGCGGTCCGAGCTTGGCCGCGCCGCCTAAGGGATCGCCGAGGGTGAATCCCCTGGCCAGCTCGACCGCGATTTTCGCCGCCTCCGCGTATTTGCTCTCTGGCACGAGGAGACGCGTGTGCGCGGAACAGGTCTGGCCGGAATTCAGGAAACACGCGTTGATCGTGCCTTTGACCGCGGCGGCGAGGTCGGCGTCCTCGAGCACTACCGCGGCCGACTTTCCGCCGAGTTCCAGCGCCACGCGCTTCACCGTCGCCGCGGCGAGCTCGGACACGCGCTTGCCGGCGCGGGTGGAGCCGGTGAAGGACACCATGTCGACCTGCGGGTGCGCAGCCAGGGCTTCGCCCACCACCGGACCGTAGCCGGTGACGAGGTTGAACACGCCCGCGGGCAGGCCCGCGGCGTGAATGATTTCCGCAAGCACGAAGGCGTTGAGCGGTGCCACTTCGGAAGGCTTGAGCACCACGGTGCAGCCGGCGGCGAGCGCCGGCGCGACCTTGGCCGCGATCTGGTGCAGCGGATAATTCCACGGCGTGATCGCCGCGACCACGCCGACCGGCTCGCGCAGCACCAGCGAATTGCCGACCTTTTCCTCGAAAGCGAAGCTGCCGAGCATCTTCGCGTACATGCCAAAGGTGGCGGTGGGGGAACCCGCCTGGATCATGGTGGCAAGCTTCAGCGGCATGCCGACTTCGCCTGCGATCAGCCGGCCGATCTCTTCCATGCGCGCCTTCAGTCCTTCGTGGATTTTCTGCAGGAAAGCCGAGCGCTCAGCCGCAGGCGTCGCGGCCCAGCCCTCGAATGCGGCGCGCGCCGCCGCCACCGCGGCATCGACGTCATCTGCCGTGCCTTCGGGAATGCGCCCCATGACTTCCTCGGTCGAGGCGTTTATCACATCGATGGATTTCTTGCTTTTGGGTGCGGCCCATAGGCCGTTGATATATAGCTGGTCGCGGACTTGCATGATTTTTTCCATGGGAGAAGAAAGCGGAGGAGCGGCTATTTTAGCCGATCGGCTGCGGCTCGGGTCGCGCGCTGGGCTGGCGGCGCAGGCGGGGACGTCTGCGCTACGGCGATTGCGCCACTCCGGTCAGAGGTATCAGCCGCTCGTAGGCGGTAATTTTTTGCCGCAGCGGTTCGGGCAGTGAAGCGGATTTTTTCGTCGCTGGTTCGGCGTTGACGTAGATCAGCTCGCCGCTGACCAAGTGCGTGTCGCCGCGCCAGATCTCGAGCAGAAACTGCATGCTCGAGCGTCCGAGCCTCGCAGTGCGGCCGTAGATGTCGAGAATATCGTCGAACTCGGCCGAACCATGATATTCCGCGCTCGCCTTGACCGCGTACATGTCAGTGCCGAAGGCCTTGATGAAGCCGTCGGGATAGTCGATGCCGATGGCGCGCCAGTACTCGGTGATGGCCACGTCAAAATAGAGGAAATAGTTGCCGTTGAAAACGATGCCCTGCTTGTCGACTTCCGCCCAGCGCACGCGCAGCGTGTGGCGGAAGGTGAATTGTTCGCGTGCCATTGCCTGCATGCCCGGTTGCGCTAGGAGCGCCGTACTATAGGCGTAAGCACGGCCGCGGGCAAGACTGATGCCGGGACCGTGTGTCGTGCCCTATAACCCCAAGTCCCGGCAACGACCCTCAGCTACTCGATCCAGCAGGCGCAAGCTCGTGAACGGCTCCGCTACGATCGGAAAGAAGGAAGGCCGTCTGTATCAGACGGCCTTCTCAAACTTGCGGCATGCTGCGTAGTTACGCCATCCTCGGACCCAAAGCGACGGTGCTCGGGCCCGGGGACGGGTCAGCCCTCGGTAATCACGGAGTAATCACATAGGCCGCATAGAAGCTCGCGAAATCACGCCCGAACTGGTCCTGCACCCACAGGTGAAGGCCGCTCAGTTTGCCGCCGGCCGCAAAATTGCCGGAGCCGTCGCAATGCGTGTCGGACAACGAAGCCGGGCTGCAGCTGATGTCGCCGCTGCGGGCCGTCGAACCGACCTTGGCCTTGTCGTTGAAGCTCCCGGCGTTGCCGTAGACCTGGATGCTGGTCGGCGCGAGGGCGCCCTCAGGTACTTCCCATTCCAGCGTGACCGGTCCGCTGGTGGGGGTGGGCACATACTTGCCGCCGCCGCCGCCGGTCACCGTTTCGGCCTTGATGGCTGCAATTTGTGCCGCCGTGATCGCGGCAAGCGGCTGTGCTTGCAGCTCGGCGATGGTCATCGCGCGTGCACGGGTCTTGTAGTATTGCGTCGCATCCGGCGTCGTCGTCGCATTGCCCGCGAGGTAATACTCGAACTTCCAGGTGCTTTGCGCGGGGAAGCTGGCGATCTCCTCGTCGCTTGCGGGTGTCGCAGCGAAGAACAGGTTGGCCTCCGCAGTGGACGGATCTTTTGCGCTGTTCGCGGGGTCGGTATAGACGCTGCGAATGCGCAGGAAATTGGTACCGGTCACAGCCCCGTTTTTCACCAGCGGCAGATAGGACGAGCCCACCGAGGGCTTCAGCGTCAGCACATTACCCTTGGGCGTGGTCACGACGACCTTGGCGAAGATCGAGCTGCCGCCGGAGGTCGTATTGTTGACGCTCAGGTTGTAGCCGGTGCTGTAATAGTCCGCGCCCGTCGTGTTCACGAAGGTGCGCAGCTGCTGATAAGCGTTGACCCCGCCGTCGTATTGGTACTGATTGCCGATCGCCCGGAGCTTGCCGTCTGTGTCGATCCTGGTGGCGAGCGTATTGTTGATCGAGTCGCCCGTGGGGCTCGTCTTACGATAAGCGATCACCAGGTCGCCGTTGGTAGCACCTGTGCCTCCGCGGGTGAACTCGTAGCTGCCGCGATCGAAGCTTGCGCCTGAGCCGCTGCTAAAAATGTCGGAGAAAGCGCCGGTCGAGCTGACGACCTTGCCGTTGCTCAGGTAGCTAGCGGGGTCGTTGCCGACGAAGACGTCCTTGCACGCCGGCGCGATGATATCGGCGGCGGTGGTGCCGCCCGAACCTACGCGATCGGCCTGCGGCAGCGCAGCACAAGCCGTCATGCGCTGGAGCAGGTCGGCGATCAGGGTGGCGGTGCCGTCCGGAACCAGGTCGGTGGCTGCTACAGTCGGCAGCGGCGCCGGCGGCGGCGTAGTATTGGTGAAGGCGATGACCGCGGGATTGTCGCCTTCGGGCAGTTTTTGTTTCACCGATACTTCGATATTGACCGTCGTCGCGCTGCTGGGCGTGATGCTGATCGACAGCGAATCGAGCACTTTGTCGGCGCCGGTGCCGTCGGCGACGATCGTGCCGTTCAGCGGATCGGTGTTGTCGCCGACCGCGTCCATCAGCGGCTGGATCAGCGCGACGATCTCGGCAACCTTGGTCTGCAGCGTGGTGGCGTCGAACAGGGCCGGGTTGGCCTGCAGCTCGTCCGCCAGCTTGGCCGGATCGCCCGAGGTCGACAGCCGCGATGCGATCAGGTTGGTCACCGGGGTGATGTTGGTCGTCGTGTCCTTCGTCTCGGCGACCACGCTGACCAGGGTCTGGTCATCCCGGGCCGCCTTGACGACGAAAGGCGACTTGGCGGTGAGCGGCAGGGTGATGGTGTAGGTGCCGTCGGCGCCGGTCACATCGGAAGTCGTGCCGCCGTAGGTCGCGCCGTCGCTGCCGATGATGGTTATGGTCGCACCGTCAAACGCGACACCGGTGGCGGCCGTGCCGGACACGGTGAACGTCGTAGGTGCGGTAACTGGTGCGTTAGCGATACTACCGCCGCCGCCGCATGCAGCCAATGTTCCGATCAGCAGGACGCTTGCTGCAGTCTTCATTAACAGTGAGTAATTCAATTGCCTCTCCTTCTGGATTATTTCGATGACACACCTACATCGCTGCGACCGATGACTGGAGCGTGCGATTTCGGGCAGCGGCGGAACTGCATACCGTATCCCCGGTCCTGCCTGAGCTATGGCTGCGGCACGACTATGTCGGCGGAGCCCCAGAGCGGCAATACCCAGAATTGGGGACGCGATTCGCGCGGCATATCCGTGCCGCATAATTCGCTGGATTCCGGCGCGGCGGATGTGATAGCTTCGCCCCTTTCATTTTCTGGCTTTATCCGGGCCATGAAATGTCCATGGAAAAGTCGCTGACCGCGCCCCTGTCCGTTGCGATCGTCGAAGACGAAGACGGCACGCGCGCCTGGCTCGCCGCGTCCGTCGTTGCGCATCCGGAGTTGCGCCTTGCTGGTGAGTACGCGGCGGGGCGCGAGGCCCTTGCCGGGCTGGCGCAGCACGCGCCCGACGTGCTGCTGGTCGATCTGGGCCTGCAGGATATCTCCGGACTTGAAATCATCGCCTTCGTCGCCGCACGCTATCCGGACTGCAATATCCTCGTGGTCAGCATTTTTGGCGACGAAGAACATGTGCTGCCGGCTCTCGAGGCCGGCGCGCGCGGATTCCTGCTCAAGGGCACGCTCACGCGCGACATCACCCTCGACATCCGGGAGTTGAGCAACGGCGGTTCACCCCTGTCGCCAATCATCGCGCGCCAGGTATTGAAGCGCCTGCGCCCGGCGGCAGATGTTGATGTGGCCGGGGCGGCGGGTGGCAGTGCGGACGCCGCGGACACGTTGACTTCGCGCGAGGTCGAAATTCTGCGCATGATCGCGCGCGGGTTTTCCTACGCGGAGACCGCCGAGCTTTTGAAAATCTCGGTGCAGACCGTACATACGCACCTCAAGCGCATTTATCGCAAGCTCGCGGTGCACTCGAAGACCGAGGCGGTTTTCGAGGCGGATCAACGCAAGCTGCTCTGAATCAAATCCTGCGCATTGCCCGATGAGGCGCTGGATCGTCCCCCTCTTTGCGCTGATTGCGACATTGGGCGCTGCATGCGCCGCGGCCGCACCGCCCTCGGTCACGACCATCGAGCGGGGCGAGTGGGTGGCGAGCGACAGCAGCGTTCCGCCGCCGGATTCCGCTCCGTGGCGGCCGGTCGAACTGCCCGACGACTGGAGCAACAGCCACCCCGGATTCAGCGGGCAGCTGTGGTATCGCTTTGCGTTTCATACGGCGGCGCCGAAAACGACGCAAGTGCTTTATGTGCCGCGCAACAGCGCGGCGGAGATCGAAATTTTTGTCAACCGCGAGCTGCTATCGATTAGCAAGGCTTACGGCGACGCGCGTATCACCGAATTGCAGCGGCCGCTGATCGATACCGTGCCGGCGATCATGCTGCACGGCGGAAACAATGTCATACATGTTCGCGTGACGGGCAGCGCCGACTACCGCCACGGCCTGTCGCGCCTCACTATTGGCAGTGGATTGATCGTGGGCCCGCAATACTACGAGCGCCGCTTTGACCTGCAGGTGGGAACTATCGCCATGTTTGGCGCGGCGCTGCTGGTGGCGGGGCTGCTCGCGTTTTCCGTTTGGGGGGTCGAACGCAGCGATCCGGTGCTGTTGTGGTTCGGTCTGACCGCGCTCGCCTGGGCGGCCTCTGCCTATTTGCTGGTGTGGCCGCCGCACACCGGCGATGTCCACGTGCGGCAATTGCTGTTGTTCGCGATGCAGCATCTCTACGTGGTGCCGCTGATAGTGCTCTGCCTGCGCGTAGGCGGCGCACGCTACCGCCGCGTTGAGGCGGTCCTGTGGTGTGCTTTTGCCGCAGCTTGTGGCGCGGCCGCAGTTTTGAGCTACACACAGTACCCGATACTCGCAGCGGCGACGTCGGTGGCCAGGCTCGGCCTGACGATTGCAGCGCTGGTGTGGCTGGTCCGCGTCGGAATCCGCGAGCACCGCTGGCCGCTTTATTCCCTAGGGCTCGCGCTGGCCACGGTGATCGTGTTCTCAGGCTACGACTGGGCGCGCTGGATGGGGTATGCCGATTTCGACAATCTGCTGCTGGCGCCTTTTGCGATGCCCTTCCTGATCCTGGCGCTGGGCGCCACCGGGGTGGAACGGCACCTGTCGATGACGCGTGCGATCGACCAGTCGAAGCGGGAGCTGGAGCAGCGGGTGGCGGAGAAAGTGCGCGAAGTCGAACAAACTTACCGGAAAATGCAGGAAGTGCTGCACGAGCAGACGGTGTTGCGCGAGCGCCAGCGCATCATGGCCGACATGCACGATGGGCTCGGCTCGGCGCTGATCGGCCTCTTGAGCCAGGTGCACGGCCAAAGCGCCGATTTGCCGCAGATAGAGCAGCGCCTGAGCGAAATGCTCACCGACCTCAGGGCCATCGTCGATTCGCTGCAACCCGTGGAGGGCGACCTCGGGGTGGTGCTCGGCAACATTCGCTATCGAATGTCGCGGGCGATCGAGGCCTCGGGCGTGAAATTCGTGTGGCGGGTGGAGGTGTTGCCGCCGCTCGAGGACCTGGCGCCGGACAAAGTGCTGTCGGTCCAGCGCATCGTGCTGGAAGCGCTGACCAACGCGCTACGCCACGCCGCGGCATCCAGCGTGACAATATCCGCGAAGTACATTGCGGAGCGCGACGTAATCGTCATCGCAATTGCGGACGACGGCGTCGGTTTCAAACCCGCAACGGCCGAACGAGGAAACGGGCTGCGCAATATGCGCAGCCGCGCACAGCGGATCGGCGTTCGGCTCGATATCGATTCCTCGCCCGGCCGCGGCACGCGCGTGACCATGGAGTTGCCCGCTGTACCGCTCGGCGCCGCTTACCAGCGTCACCGGCCCGAGTAGCATTGCGAAAGCCAAGATCAGATTCCTCGCCAGGGCGACCGGGATGGGCAGCCTCTGGCGGCTGATGGGAGCTTACGGCGCAAGGGGTGCCGGGTTCGGGCAGGCGCTTGCGGATGCGCCGGCTAAGATGCGTCGCCTAACTTTCGTGCGGGCCACGCATTTCCCAAAGTACGGCCTCGACCCGCCGCCAAGTCTTCGACTGCTCCTCGTCGCCAGCGGCCGCAGAGGACGCGGCCTTTTGAGCGGCCTCGATAATGGCTTTGGCTCCTTGCGTTTCAAACATGTGCCGTGCAAGTGCCGAAACATCCACTGCGTTCATCTCAGGCCCCCTCTAAAAAGATGTAGACAAAGTTAATGCTGCTCGACCGTGCGACTGCCAGTTGTGACTCGAATCAAAAGATCAGCAGATAAAAGCAAAAACAACGCCGTGCCGTAGCGCGGGTACGCTTGCCGCTTAGGAATCTCTGCGGGTGACTGGTTCGGGTCGGCCTGCGGCGGATCGATGTCGTGGGCGTCGGGCCGCCTACTACTGGCTTTGCGTCGACCCGGCGATGGGCAAATTCACGCCGAAGGTCAAATTCTGTTAAATGACAAAAAGTTGGAGGACGCGAACGCGATACTGGATTAGCTTGGGTATGCGTGCTGGTTTAAGTTTTCAGGTAGACGGGCAGACAGACCGACAGAGTCGACAAAATGCAGATCAAGAAAAAGAGAATTCTCGTCGTTGAGGATGACGCCGGTTTCCGTAATCTGTTGAGCGTCCAGCTATCCGTGGCCGGCTACGCGCTGGAGCTGGCCGAAAACGGAGCTGAGGGCGCCAAGGCTTTGCGGCATAAGCCGCCCGACTTGATCCTGTCCGACGTCCATATGCCCTTGCTGACCGGTCTTGAGCTTCTATCGCTGGCAAAAGCAGATGAGAAGACTTCTTCGATTCCGGTGATTCTTCTATCCGGACAAAGCGATGCAGACACCGTGGCCATGGCGATGCAATTGGGCGCAGCCGATTTTCTTACGAAGCCAGTGAGCGCAGAGAAGCTATTGAAATCGATCAGAGCGTGTCTCGAAGTAGCCGACAAAAAGACGGGAGCCTAGCCGTAGCGACCGCTTGGGGCCGTTCTGAGCTGGTCTCGGGTAGCGTCGCGGCGCAATATCTGCAGCTGCGCGTTTCGCATTCGATTTGGCGCTTCCGCGTCGCGCGTAAGTCTGCGATGAATCGCCTGCCGTCTCCGACAGTTTGGGATAATGGACCTTGCCCCACAATTCCGCAGGCCCCGGGGGCGTCGGACAACTGACGGCCCAAAGCAGCGCTTCGCGGGTAAACTGTGCCTCGGTTCACGCCCAAAATCATTTCTTAGTGAGTTCGCATGGCTGCTCCCCCGCGTCGTCGTATCAAGTTCTGCGATGTTTCTCTCGGCCAGCGCTTCTATGACCCAATCAGCGCCGAATATTTCGTGAAACAAAGCGAGAACCTGGCGGCCATGATTACCGGCATGGGTGATGGCACAGTCCCTGACGAGTTTGAAGCCGACGATATTGTCGGCATCGACCCGAATTAGGCGACGGCGGCAGCCGCGGAGCGTAAATACCAAAGCAATAATGCATTTGGCTCCAGGCGGTCCCAGCGGCATGGCTACTCGATGGTCGCTTTGGCCGTCGCTTGCCAGACGAAGCTCTGCCGCGCCCCTCCCTTGGCCGCGACGCGCGTCGAACGAACGATGTTTGGGTGTGCTGGCGCTTGCGTCCAGGGAGGAAAGCGATCGACCGGACCCTATCAGTGCTTAGCCGCATTGGCGGGTACATCGGGCTCAGGATGCATAGCTTTTGCCGAGCTCAACTTGACCGAGTAGAGTAATCGGCAGACACTTTCATTCCACAAACCACTGCCAAGGAGGCGCGTATGTCATTCATGCTCAAGCTCCAGTGGGACATCAAAGCCGGGCGCGAGGCCGACTTCAGGGCCAATCAAGAGGCGCTGTGCAAGGTAATGCTCGAACACCCGGGGGTGATCTGCTACCACGCCGATTATCCCTCGCAGCGTGTCAGCCAGTGGACCGAGATCTATGCGAACGACGAAGCGTTCGCCGCGCACCTCGCCAATGAGAAAGGCAAAGCCCCCCTGGGCGCGCTCATCGAGGCGTGCGACAAGATCACGTGTCAATGCTGGGGAACCCCGAACGCCAAGTCCAAGGAGATTCTCGCCGGCTTCGGGGCGACGTATCAGGAGACTGCCAAGAACGCTTTCGTTCTGAATCCCAGGGCCGACAAGGACTCGCGCGTCTAGCAGCTCCCCGGGAAGCGGTCTAGCTAGGGAGTCAGCACAAGCCCGGATCGCTTCAACTGCTCAAGTCGATACAGCCCTGTTCCGAACAGCGGGTTCTGGCCGCCTTGTAAAGCGCTACATGGCGGCGGGAGGAGACGCGAGCCATAAGCGAATCTGGTGTGCCGAAATGCGCTGAAGAAGGCGGCGTCACTGCGCGGATATGCGTCCTCGGTGCTGGCGGCACCAGCGGCCGGCGGCAGGGCTACTCGATGGTCGCTTTGGCTGTCGCTTGCCAGACGAAGCTCGCCCGCGTTACCCCCTTGGCTGCGACGCGCACGGTTTTCACCAGAACCTTCCCTTCGTGCTCGGCGCGCACCGTGTAGCTGCCCGCGGGCAGCTTCGCGAGCAGCATGGGTCCGTCGGAGACGGCCTCCAGCACGGTTTCGCCCGCATGGTCCTTGATGCTCACCTTGACGTCGGCCAGGTATTCGCCGCGCTGGGTTTGGACGAACAGCAGGGAGAGGGCGTAATCCTTCTGCGCTGCCTTCAAGGCGGCGGATTCGTCCAGGCCGACACCGCCGGTGATGAAGCTAACGCTGCCATAGGTCTGGGTCGGCGGCAGGCCGTTTTGCGCATACGCTGCGCCGGCCAAACCCAGGGCCAGCGCGGTCAAGAACATTCTATGGGTGGCTTTCATTTCGTACTCCCAAAGGAAAGATATCGCTCAGATTAGCGCAGTTTTTTTGAGACCGATTGATGGACGTCATGCTTCTCGCCATGGCAGCCGACTCCGGGCGCCGGATTTCGATGGGGCATATACTGGTGCGAACCGGCATTCGGCAAATTCGAAGCGAGATCCGAATTGATGGACGATATCGTCATCCGCGCCATGGCCAAATGGCCGAAAGTGCCAGAGGTCTACGGCTGGCTGGCTCTGGACCGCCGCGGCCAGTGGACGATCCGCAAAGCGTCCGCCGGCACGGCAGACACGGGCGCCGAGTTCGAATCCGTAGCGAATCCGAAGCTGATCGAATTCATCGGCCGCAATTACGCCCACGACGAACGGGAACGCTGGTACTTCCAGAACGGGCCGCAGCGGGTCTACGTCACGCTGGCCTATACGCCGCTGGTCCACCGCATCGCGCGTGTGCAGCCGCTGTCGTTCGAAACCCATACGGGTGCTGCTTGTGCGAAGCTGCAATCCGTGTACATGGACGAGACGGGCAATTTGCTGCTGGTCACCGAGCACGGACCCGGGCTGCTGCTCGATCGCGACCTGCCGCGCGCGCTGGAAGCGCTGTGCTACGCGGACGGCCATGCGCTCGACGAGGAGCGCTTGCTCGCATTGATCGAAGAGGGGAAGGATGCGGCCGGAGTGTATTTCAACACCGGCGCAGCCAGCGTGCCGCTGGCCCTGATCCGTTCGGATGAGGTGCCGCAGCGCCTGGCTTATGTGCGCGAACCGGGGCCGGATCGCTGAGACTCTACGGAACCAGGACGACCTTGCCCTTGACCTTGCGTTCCATCACGTCGTTCAAGGCGCGCGCCGCCTGCGCCAGCGGGTAAGCCGCGCTCACCAGCGGTTTGAGCTTGCCGCCGGCGATCCAGCCCAGCAGCTCGCGCACATTGGCCTCGTTCTTCTGCGGCTCATTGCGCGTGAAGTTGCCCCAGAACACGCCGACGATCGAAAAGCCCTTCAGCAGCGGCAGGTTGAGCGGAATTTTCGGAATTTCGCCGCCGGCGAAACCTATCACGAGGTAGCGTCCGCCCCAGGCCATGTCGCGCATCGCCGGCTCGGCGAACTTGTCGCCGACAGGATCGTAGACCACGTCCACGCCTTTGCCTGCGGTAATGCGCTTCACCGCTTCGCGCAGATCTTCCTTCGAATAGTCTATCGTGGCGTCCGCGCCTAGTTTTCGGCACGCCGCCAGCTTGTCCTCGCTCGATGCCGCGGCGATCACACGCGCGCCCATGAGCTTGCCCAGTTCGACTGCGGCGCTGCCGACCCCACCCGCGGCGCCGAGCACCAGCAGGGTTTCGCCCGCCTTGAGTAGTGCGCGGTCCTTGAGCGCGTGATACGACGTGCCGTAGGTCATCATGAAGGAGGCGGCGACCTTGAAATCCACACCCGGCGGCATGGGGATGCAGGCGCGCGCGTCCACGGTGACCTCTTCGGCGTATCCGCCATAACCGGCATAGGCGATGACCGCATCGCCGGGCTTGGGCTGCTTTACGCCTTCGCCGACTGCTTTCACCACGCCCGCGAGCTCGGTGCCGGGGGAGAACGGGAACGGCGGCTTCATCTGGTACTTGCCCTGGATGATCAGCGCGTCAGGAAAATTGACGCCGGCCGCCTTCATGCTCACCACCACCTGGCCCGCTGCCGGCTGCGGCGACGGGACGTCCTCGACAACGAGCGTATCGGGCAAACCGTATTGCTTGCAAAGCACTGCTTTCATGTGGAAGCTCTCCTGGCGCCGGGTGGCGTGGGGGTGAATGATACCTGTGATCCCGCTGTCGGCTCAATTGCCCCGCGAGCAGGCAAAAAAAAGCCGGCCTGCGCCGGCTTCTTCGCTGCAACGGGTTCCCTTAATACGAGAACGCACGCCTTCCAGAGTCGCGGCTGTTTCTGCCGCCCGCGCGTGCGGCCGGCTGGCGCGGCGCATTCTGGCCGCGGTTTCCGCCCGCCTTGCGCGGTGCGTTCGAAGGCCGGCGCTGCTGCTGCCCGCCGCCGCGCTTGCCCTGCACGATGGGCTCGGCGCGGATGCGCGGGTCGACCTCGAATCCGGGCACGATTTCCTTCCTGATTTCGCGCTTGGTCAGGCGCTCGATGTCGCGCAACAGGCCAAGTTCGTCCACGCACACGAGCGATATGGCTTCGCCGCTCGATCCGGCGCGGCCGGTGCGGCCGATGCGGTGCACGTAATCGTTGGCCACGTGCGGAAGTTCGAAATTGACCACATGCGGCAGCTCGTCGATGTCGATGCCGCGCGCGGCGATGTCGGTGGCGACCAGCACCTTGATCTTGCCGGCCTTGAACTCGGCGAGTGCGCGCGTGCGCGCCGGCTGGCTCTTGTTGCCGTGGATCGCGTCGGCGCGGATGCCAGACTTGACCAGTTTCTCGGCCAGGTTGTTGGCGCCGTGCTTGGTGCGCGTGAACACCAGCACCTGCTTCCAGTCGCCGGTGGTGATCAGGTGCGCGAGCAGATCTTTCTTTCTCTCGCGGTCCACCGGGCACACGCGCTGGGCGATCAGATCGCCGGTGGCGTTGCGGCGCGCGACTTCGACCAACAGCGGGTCGTGCATGAACCCGTCGGCAAGCCGTTTGATCTCGTCGGAGAACGTGGCCGAGAACAGCAGGTTTTGGCGCTGCTTGGGCAAGTAGGCGAGGATTTTGCGGATGTCGGGGATGAAGCCCATGTCGAGCATGCGGTCGGCTTCGTCGAGCACCAGCACCTGCACCTTGGACAGATCCACGGTGCGCTGCGCGAGGTGGTCGAGCAAACGGCCCGGCGTCGCCACCAGGATATCGATGCCGCGCTTCAAGGCCTGCACCTGCGGGTGAAAGCCCACGCCGCCATAGACCGACAGCGACCTGATCTTGGGCAGATGCTTGCCGTAAGTGTAAACGCTCGCCTGCACCTGGGCCGCGAGCTCGCGCGTCGGCACCAGGATCAGCGCGCGGATGGGCGTGCGGCCGTGCGGCCCGCTCGTCTGGTCGGCGATTTTCTGCAGTATGGGCAGGGTGAAGCCTGCGGTCTTGCCGGTGCCGGTCTGGGCACCGCCCATGACGTCACGGCCGGCGAGCACAGCTGGAATCGCCTGTGCCTGAATCGGGGTGGGTTCGGTATAGCCTTGCTCGCCGACGGCAAGCAAAAGCTCGGCGCGCAGGCCGAGTGCGGAAAAAGACATGTATTGCTCCTGGTATCGGCCTGTCGACGATTGGTTACGCGATGCCAGTCCAGGCAGATGTTATTGGTTAATTCGGGGAACTAAAGCAGAACCGCGAGAGCAGCGGACAGACTGGTGATTGAACGATGCGGGGCGGATTATACAGATAGTGGCGCATGCGGGGGGATTTATTTTTGAGGCCGTAACGCCGCGAGGGAACGATGTCCCCTCGCGCTCCCCTAAGTCGGACCGTAACAACAGAAGGGCTATTGTTACGGAATGTTTGACGCTTTCTTTTCCGCCTCCGCCCAGCGCGCGAGCGATTTCGCGATCCGCTCCGGCGCAAAATTCATCTGCGCGAGCGCAATGCCGCGGTCGAACACCTCACCGTAGTGCGCTATTAGTCCGTCCTGCAGCCGAACCTGGGAAATGCCCGAAAAGTACACCCGCTTGCCCTGGCTGCCCGCAATCTTGGATGTATAGGCGAAGGCATAGCGCGCATAAGCCAGCTTGCCGTCGCTCAGGGCATCGGACAGCGTCCAGGAGAAGTCGTGCGCATTGGCGTGGAAATGCCGTTCCACCATGCCTCGAATTGCCTCGCGGCCGCGGAACTCGCCGTAAAAGCCGTCGTGGTAGGTCCCATCCGGAATGAAGCAGTCGGCGGCCGCCGCGCCGTCGCCGCGGCAGATCGCCTGCGTCATGCGCTCGATCAAGCTGCTGAATCGGGTCGTTTCGTTTTCCATTTGCCTTCTCCTGACCAAGAGTCAAAATGCGCGCCGCTATCGATGTCCACTGAGTGCGAGTGTCTCACGGCGGAAGTTAGGCTGCCACGTCAGACATTCCGCCTGGCTGCGTGCGCCGGCCCGTGCCGAAACAGGCCTTATCGAGTCACTCGATTAGAACACGCAATATTATTCGTTGGATCATGTCTGCCGGCCGGCTCAAAATCGGACCCGTCATCACAACACGCACGGAGACCGCCATGAATCAGCCCAATGCATCCAGCCAGAATTCCGCCGCATCAATTAACCAATCCTCGCAAGGAGAAACGCAAATGAATACATCTTTGGTCAACACCGAAATCAAGCCGTTCAAGGCCATGGCCTACCACAAGGGCAAGTTCGTCGAACTCACCGAAGCCTCGCTCAAGGGCAAGTGGTCGGTGATGTTCTTCTACCCTGCCGATTTCACTTTCGTCTGTCCGACGGAGCTGGGCGATCTGGCCGACAACTACGCCGAATTCCAGAAGCTGGGCGTCGAGATTTACTCGGTCTCCACCGACACCCACTTCACCCACATGGCCTGGCACGACAGCTCGGAAACCATCGGCAAGATCCAGTACCCGATGATCGGCGACCCGACCGGCACCATCACGCGCAACTTCGGCGTGATGATCGAGGACGCGGGCCTGGCCGAGCGCGGCACCTTCGTCATGGACCCGCAGGGCAGGATCCAGATCATCGAGATCAATGCCGGCGGCATCGGGCGCAATGCCGAGGAACTATTGCGCAAGATCAAGGCCGCCAAATACGTCGCCGCCCACCCCGGCGAAGTCTGCCCGGCCAAGTGGAAGGAAGGCGAAGCGACGCTCGCGCCATCGCTGGAGCTGGTCGGCAAGATCTGATGCCGGTTCCCGTCCCCGGGGCATCCCCCGGGGGCGGGATTGCAGCGCAAAGGCGCACGCGAGCGCGCGCCTTTTCAGTGCAATTCAATTGAACAGAATCCAAGGAGAACGACCATGCTGGACGACAAAATCAAGGCCCAACTCAAGACCTACCTCGAGCGCCTGCAGCAGCCGATCGAAATCGTCGCTGCGCTAGACGCCGGCGTGAAGTCGGCCGAGCTGCAGCAAATGCTCACTGAGATCTGGGGCCTGTCGCAGTTGATCAGTTTGCGTAGCGACGGCAGCGATGCGCGCAAGCCGTCCTTCACCGTGGGCCGCGCGGGCGAAGCCGCGCGCGTGCGTTTTGCCGGCATCCCGCTGGGCCACGAATTCACTTCGCTGGTGCTGGCCCTGCTTCAGGC
>DATKUQ010000382.1:0-4713 GCA_035530495.1 Burkholderiales bacterium | reverse complement strand
TGGCCTTGCCCATATACCTGTCATTGTGGGTCTACGTTTCCCTTCCCCCGGCCTTGCTGGCGACGCGGCGCGAGCTATATGGCTATGCTATGGCGATGGCCGGGACCTGCCTCGCGGGACTGATCGTGTTCTACTTCTGGCCCACTGCAGTGCCCGCAGCCCATATCGACTGGGCGCGCTATCCCGACGTGGCTTTTCTCAAAAGCATGGATGCCGCCGGCAACGCCTGCCCTTCGCTTCATGTCGTCACAGCTGTTTTTTCGGGCATCTGGTTACATCATTTGCTGCGCCGCCTGGGCGCGCCGCTGTGGATACTCATCATCAATTGGACGTGGTGCATCGGCATCATCTATTCCGCCATGGCCACACGCCAGCACGTGGCGGTGGATGTGCTGGCCGGGCTGGCGCTGGGGATGCTGGCCGCCACGCTGTCATTGCGGCAGCGCATGGACGTGGACGCGATCGGCAAAGTCCTCAAGTCGTCTGTTTGATCCAAATCTGCCACCGGAAGCCGCCAAGAGGCCATTTCAGGATTACCGAAATGGCCCCCGACTTAGTCTCTTATCAGTCAAGAGTTGACGGAAATGGCAAAGATTTTGATAAATGGCGAGGACGCGTGCGCGGGGGGATCAACAAGGGGGGATGTATCCCCCCTTGTTCGTGGGATAAGGGCTTTTTCCCCCGCCGAAGCCACTTTGCTTGGTTCCGACTAGTCCGGTTTAGGGGAGCATGAGGAGATGCGCCCCGAAGGTCTCGATCCCCCTTGCGGGGAAAGTTCCCGCAGGGGATTTCCCCTCATTTTGAAATAGCTCTAAAATTGTCCTCCACTTGCGATCGGCTCCCTCCTCTTTGAACCCGCTCTGGCTGTCCCATTTCACTGCGACCAGCAGCATCGGTCGCGGCCTCGACCAGACGCTGGCCGCGCTGCGCCAGCGTCGCGGCGGGCTGGCGCCGTGCGCGTTCGAAACGGTGGATCTGGCGACGTTCATCGGCGAGGTGGCGGAGGTGGATGCGGTGCAGCTTCCCGCACACCTGGCCGACTTCGATTGCCGCAACAACCGGCTCGCCTTGCTCGGACTGACTCAGGACGGTTTTGCCGAGGCGGTGCGCGCTGCCATCGCAAAACACGGGGCGCAGCGCATCGGCTTGTTGCTGGGCACAAGCACCTCGGGCATTCTGCAGACCGAACTGGCCTACCGGCGACGCGACCCGGCTACCGGCGCACTCCCCGCCGATTTCAATTATCGCAGCACGCAGAATTCTTTCTCCGTCGCAGACTTCGCGCGCCATTATTTCGGCCTGACCGGTCCGGCGGTCGTGGTATCGTCGGCGTGCTCGTCCAGCGCCAAGGTGTTTGCCTCGGCGCGACGCATGATGGCGGCGGGACTGATAGACGCGGCCGTCGTGGGAGGCGTGGATTCGCTGTGCCTGACGACGCTGTATGGCTTCAACTCGCTCGGCCTGATTTCCGACCAGGCATGTCGCCCATTCGATGCACGGCGCAACGGCATCTCGATAGGCGAAGCGGCCGCCTTCGCGCTGCTGGAAAACGTCCCGGAACACCTCGATGCCGATGCCGTGCTGCTGCGCGGCATCGGCGAATCCAGCGATGCCTATCACATGTCATCGCCGCATCCGGACGGCCTGGGCGCGCGCATGGCGATGCAGGATGCGCTCAAAACGGCGGGTTTGAAGCCCTCTGCAATCGACTATATCCACCTGCACGGCACCGCCACCCAAAGCAACGACGCGGCGGAGTGTAAGGCGGTTCAGGATGTATTCGGCTCGGGCACGCCGTGCAGTTCCACCAAAGGCGCGACCGGCCACACCCTGGGGGCCGCCGGCGGCGTGGGAGCGGTCATTTGCGCGCTGGGGCTGCAACACGGCTTGATCCCCGCCGGATTGAACACCGAGCAACTCGACCCGGCGCTGAACCTCGACTACCTGCTGGAAAATCGCGAGCAGCCGGTGGCGCGCGTGTTGACCAATTCGTTTGGGTTCGGCGGCACCAATTGCAGCCTGGTTTTGGCGCGCGCGGATTAGACCCATGCCCACGCTCACCGCGTACATCGAAGGCATCGGCTTACTCGGACCCGGCCTGCCAGACTGGCCGAGCGCTCAGGCCGTCCTTAGTGGGCGCGAGCCCTACCAGCCACGCAGGACGGTGCTGCCGTCACCCGCGCTGTTGCCCGCGGCAGAACGCCGGCGTAGCTGCGCGATCGTCAAGCTCACTCTTGCAACCGGGCTGGAAGCCATCGCAGCGGCCGGACTCGACGCGGCCAGTTTGCCCAGCGTGTTTTCCGCGTCCGGCGGCGACGGGGAAAACTGTCACATCATTTGTGAAATGCTCGCCTCGGACGACCGGCAAATCTCCCCGACCCGCTTTCATAATTCCGTGCATAACGTTGCCGCCGGGTACTGGGGTATCGCCACCGGGGCGATGACCACATCATCGGTGCTGAGCGCCTATGACGCCAGCTTCGGCGCGGGTCTGCTGGAAGCGCTGACCCAGGCTGTGGTAGATGACACACGCACCGTTTTGCTTGCTTGCGACACCGCTTATCCGGAGCCACTGTACAGCGCCCGTCCCATTCCCGATGCGTTCGGCATTGCACTGGTGCTGGCACCGCAACCGAGCGCACGGGCGCTGGCGCAGATCGCCGTCAGCCTGACCGACACCGGTGCAGACCGGCTAGCCGATGCCGCGCTGGAACACCTGCGCACGGCCATCCCCGCCGCGCGCGGATTGCCGCTGCTGCGCAGCATCGCCTTGCGGCAAAAGCAACAGGTGGTGCTGGATTACCTCGACAACCTGCGTCTCTCCGCGGCAGTCACGCCGTGCTGAAGCACGACACGCCAGACCACGCCTGGATTGCCCGCCACATCGCGCATCAGGGCAGCATGTGCCTGCTGGATCGTGTCGAGGCCTGGGATGAGCAGCGCATCCGCTGTCGCGCGAGCAGCCACCGCGCCGCCGACAACCCCTTGCGCGCTTACGGCCGGCTAGGTGCCGCCTGCGGGATCGAATACGCGGCACAGGCCATGGCCGTGCACGGTGCTTTACTGGCGCCACCGGACAGCAGCGGTGCGCGCGTCGGTTATCTGGTCAGCGTGCGCGGTGCACAGCTGCATGTGCCGCGGCTGGACGACATTGCCGCCGATCTGCTGGTGGAAGCCGCCTGCATCACGCGCAGTGAAAGCAATGTGCTCTATCAGTTCAGCGTAAGTGCAGCGGGTCGCCTTCTGCTGGATGGACGCGCCGCGGTCGTGCTCGACGCTGACGCACTCAAACCCACTGCAGGGGAAGCGCCATGAAAAACGCCCTGGTCACCGGCGGCAGCGGCGCAATCGGCGCAGCCATTTGCCGCCGTCTTGCTGCTGATGGCTGCCATGTCTACATTCATGCTCATCGCGGACTGCAAGCCGCGCAGACGCTGGCCGATGCCATTCGCGCAGGCGGCGGCAGTGCGCAGGTGCTGGCATTCGACGTGACCGACCGCGCGGCGGTGGCCGATGCGCTGACCCCCCTTGTCGAAAACCAGCCAATCCAGATTTTGGTCAACAATGCCGGTATCCATGACGACGTCGTGTTTCCGGGCATGCGCGCCGAGCAGTGGCACCGGGTGATCGACGTGTCGGTCAACGGTTTTTTCAACGTCACCCAGCCGCTGATGATGCCCATGATACGCAGCCGCTGGGGGCGCATTATCAATGTATCTTCCATCGCCGCCCTGACCGGCAATCGCGGCCAGGTCAATTATTCCGCCGCCAAAGGCGCACTCAATTCAGCCACCAAGTCGCTGGCGCAGGAAATCGCCAGCCGGGGCATCACCGTCAATGCGGTTGCGCCCGGGATTATCGACACCCCCATGAGCAAATCCGCGTTCGACGCCCAGGCAATCGCGCGGATGGTGCCGATGAAACGCGCCGGCACCCCCGAGGAAGTCGCCGACCTGATTGGGTTTCTCGCCTCGGCGCAGGCGGCCTATATCACCGGGCAGATTATCTCCATCAACGGCGGCATCATTTAACGATCAGGGCAATATGAACCCGAGCAAACCCGTTCCAGTGCATGCACCGCACGTCCCGCTGACCGATTACTACCAAACAGAGCAGGATCGGCAAGCGTATTTGCGCGAGATGTTCGACAAGACCGCGCCGGATTACGACCATATCGAGGCAATATTTGCTTTGGGATCGGGGTCCCGCTATCGGCGCCAGGCGCTCGTTCGCGGCGGTTTGAAAGCGGGCATGAAGGTACTGGACGTCGGCGTGGGCACCGGTCTGCTTGCAGCGCAAGCCTGCATTCTGGCCGGTGATGCCGCCTTGGTGACCGGGGTCGATCCCAGCCCAGGCATGATGGCCGCCGCAAAGTTACCTGCCACAATGGTGTTGATCGAAGGCCGCGCCGAGTCTTTGCCTTTTCCGGACGATCATTTCGATTTCTTGAGCATGGGCTATGCGCTGCGCCATATCAGCGATCTGGGCGTGGCCTTTGCAGAGTTTGAGCGGGTGTTGAAGCCCGGCGGCCGTTTATGCCTGCTTGAAATTACCCCGGCGCATAACCGCTTTGGGCGATGGCTGCTTAAAACCTATATGCGCAGCGTGCTACCGTTCCTGACGCGGTTCGTTTCCATGCAAAAAGATACCGCGACGATCTGGCGCTATCACTGGGATAGCATAGAAGCCTGTGTACCTCCAGAGCAAGTCGTC
>DATKUQ010000381.1:0-5015 GCA_035530495.1 Burkholderiales bacterium | reverse complement strand
GTCGAACTGGCGCAGATATTTCACGCCCTGGGAGCCCGGGTCACGCTGATGGAGGTGGGGCCGCACATTCTCGGTGGCGTGGATGAAGAACTGGCGCTGGTGCTGGAACAGCATCTGATCAAACAGGGAATCAATCTGCACCTCGGTTGCCAAGTCAAAGACATTGGCAGCGGTGGGCAGGGCGTGCTCGTTCGATACGCTACTGAAGACGGTTCTGATCAAGTTCCCGCCACTGCGGTATTGGCCGCCACCGGTCGCAGTCCGCGTGTGCAAGGCTTGGGGCTGGAGCACACCGCAGTGAAGGTCAGCCCCCACGGCGTCGAGGTGGACCAAACGCTGCAGACGGCCGAACCCGGCATCTATGCCGTCGGCGATGTGCTTGGTCAGCCCATGTTTGCCCACTGGGCCACCGCGCAGTGTCTGGCGTTGGCGCGCCATCTGCTGGGCCTGCCCGGTCCGTTTCCGAAACGCGAACACAACGCGGCGACCATCTTCAGCACTCCGGAACTAGCCATGGCGGGCCTGACCGAGGACCAGTGCGCCAAGGCTGGACTGGAGGTGGGCGTAGCCCGTTACGATTTCGCCCAGGATGCCCGCGCCCAGATCGGCGGCCATGATAAGGGTCTGCTGAAAATCGTCTACGAAAAGAGCAGCCGGCGGGTGGTCGGTGTCCACGCCTTGGTGGAAGGGGCGGCGGATCTGATGGGCGAAGCGGCACTGCTGGTGCGGGCCGGTCTGCCCCTGGAGGCCATCGCCGGGGCGATTCATCCCCATCCGACGCTGACCGAATCTTTTGTCATGGCTGTACGCGCCACGCTTGCGGCAGAGGCGGTGAAGCGGCACGAATGAGATGGCATCACCATCTCTGCGGGCGCAGTTTCGAGCAGGCGGGGAAAGGGCGCTCGCTTGAGTAATCATGGGCGCCACTTCGCTATCAACTTGACTCCGGGTCAAGCTGCGTGGACGCGCGCGCGATCGCGGACGCGGAACTGATCGACGGAACGCACCGAAGCACGCTTGCCGAACTGACGGCTTGGACGCAGTGGGCGGACAAGGTAATCGTGTTTTGACCATGGGGTGATGCGGGCCACCACACGGCATCTCGTTGTTGTGCACGCAAAGCATTGCGCCCCGGACTTTCATGCTGGCGAGCACCGGTCAATGCGACATTGGACGCGCAGGGGATACTCGCCTATCCTGAACAGCTTATCAATTGAAGGCTGGGTCATGAATTGGAAGGAGGGCATCCGCCAACCGGGCGTGGCTGCGGCGCTTGCGGCCGCTCTGCTATTCGGCGCGGCAACGCCGTTGGCGAAATGGATGCTCGATTCGGTGAGTCCGTGGCTGCTGGCTGGATTGCTCTATCTCGGTTCGGGGATCGGGCTGACGCTGTATCGCCGCCTGATGCGGGCACCGGCGGTTCGCATTCCCCGCGATGAGCTGCCCTGGTTTGCCGGGGCAATCGTGGCGGGCGGCATCGCCGGCCCTGTGCTGTTGATGATCGGGCTGACCGGCATACCGGCATCTGGCGCCTCCCTCCTGCTGAATGCAGAGGGCGTATTCACTGCGCTGCTGGCGTGGTTCGTTTTCCGGGAGAACTTCGACCGGCGCATCGCGCTAGGCATGGGCGCGATCGCGGCAGGCGCGGTCGTCCTGAGTTGGCCGGGTGAAGCGCGGTTTACCGGACTCTGGCCCGCGCTGGCCGTCCTCGGCGCCTGCTTCGCGTGGGGTGTCGACAACAACCTGACGCGCAAGATATCGCTTGCAGATGCTACGTGGATCGCCGCGGTGAAAGGCCTGGTGTCCGGCACCGTCAATTTGATTCTCGCCCTGCTTTTGGGCGCCGCAATGCCGGCGCTGCCGCATTTAGCGGGCGCGATGTTATTGGGATTCCTGGCCTATGGGGTGAGTCTGGCGCTGTTCGTGGTCGGCCTGCGGCACCTCGGCACCGCGCGGACGGGCGCATACTTCTCGGTCGCGCCGTTCTTCGGCGCCACATTGGCCTTGCTCATGGGAGAGCCGGCCACGATGCGGCTGCTCGCCGCCGGCGCCTTGATGGCGCTGGGCACATGGCTGCACCTGACCGAGCGTCATGAACACGCACATGTCCACGAAGAGACTTGGCACGAACATGAACATGTCCACGACGAACACCACCAGCACGAGCATGATGCTCCGGTGGCCGCCGGAACCAGGCATCGCCATCCGCACCCGCACCAGGCGCAGACACACACGCATCGGCACTTTCCCGATGCGCACCACCGGCACCATCATTGACGGCGGGGGAGAGAGCCTGTCCGGCGACGCATGAGCGGCGATCAAGAGTCGGGCAGCGTGCCGGCGCCCTAGCGGCGCCGCAGATTGACAAACTCGATTTTCGCTGCCGCAGCGGCGGGGCGCCTGAGCTCGGCCACCGCGCCTTGCAGTACGCGCGCCGCCGACCTCAGGAACAGCAGCGCCAGCAGCAGGCCGACCAGCAGATCGGGCCAACCCGAGCGGGTGAGCCAAACCGCGCCTGCCGCAATGAAAACGGAAACATTGGAAGCGATGTCGTTCCTCGAACACTCCCATACCGAGGACATGTTGATGTCTTCGGCGCGATGCTTCCACAGCAGCGCGAGGCAGGCGCCGTTGGCCAGAAGCGCCAACAGACTCACGCCACCCATCGTCTCGAAACCTGGCAGCGCCGGGTTGAGCATGCGGTAGGCTACCTGTCCCAACACGAACAGGCCGGCGGCGAGGATCAAGCCGCCTTTGAACAAAGCCACTTTCGCCTTGGCGCGCGCCCCGCGCGCAATCGCATACAGGCTCAGGCCATAGGTCAACGCGTCGCCCAGATTGTCGAGCGAATCCGAGAGCAGGGCGGTGGAACCGGCGAGCAAGCCCGCCGCCAGCTCGATCACGAACATGAGCGCGTTGATCGCAAGTACCAGCTTCAGCGTCGAACCCTGGCGCACCTGCAACGCCTCGATCGCGCATGCCTTGTCTTCGCAGCAATCGGCCATGGCCGAGATTTCCTCTAAGAACCCCATTGGGGCAACACAGCGCCCGCACCTGCATGATACCCCAGCCTGTGCGTTGAATCCCGAGTCCAGGCGTTGCCGGCAGGCGCTGCCGGTTACATCTGGTCAGCGCGAAGCGCGTCAGCGCCGAACCGATGTAGTACAATCCGACTACCTTACCGGAGCCGAATCATGGCCACTACCGCCACCAGCATAAAATTGCCGTCCACGCTCAAGGCCGAGCTGGAAAAACTCGCCCGGCGCTCGGGCGAGACCACCCATGCCGTCATGGTGCGTGCGCTGTCCGAACACGTTGCGGCGGCCAAGCGCTATCGCAGTTTCCTCGATGATGCCGCGCGCGCCGATGTCGCCATGCAGGAGAGCGGCGTCGGCTATGCGATGCAGGATGTGCACGCGTATGTCGCAGCCAAGGTGCGCGGCAAGCGGGCGAAGCGGCCGAGCCCGGTGAAGTGGCGCAAGTAATCTACGCGGCCGAAGCGCTCGCCGATCTGGAGCGGCTGGCCGAATTCCTGCTGGAGCAAGCCCCGGAGTCGGCCCCCGTCGTTCTGGCGCGCGTGACCGATGCGATCGGCATCCTCGCGGATCATCCGCTCATCGGCCGGCGCGTGGAGGGCGAATTGCGCGAGTTGGTGATATTGCGCGGCGCCTCGGGCTACCTCGCCCTGTACCGCTTCGACCCTGTTCGCGATATCGTTCGAATGCTGCGTATCCGGCACCAGCGCGAAGTCGGTTACCGCGACTGAACGGCGCTATTTCATCAGGGCGCGCGCCGGTAGCGCTCCTGGATCACCTGCGCGAGCACGGAGACCGCGATCTCGGCCGCGGCGCGGCCGCCCAGGTCGAGGCCCACCGGCGCGTGGATGCGCGGCGCGAGCTCCGCGAGGCCGTGCTCGCGCAGACGCTCGATGCGCTTGGCGTGGGTGCGGGTGCTGCCCAGCGCGCCGATGTAGAACACCGGGCTTTGCAGCGCGGCGCAAAGCGCCGGATCGTCCAGCTTGGGATCGTGGGTGAGGGTCACCACCGCGGTGTGCGCATCCAGTCCGATCCGCGCCAAGGCCGGGCCGGGCCACTCGGTGACCAGCGTGACGCCGGGAAAGCGCGCCTCGGTCGCGAAGGCCCCGCGCGGATCGACGACGATCACCTCGAATCCGGCGAGCGCCGCTATCGGCGCCAGGAACTGCGCAATGTGCACCGCGCCGATCACCACCAGCTTGGCGGGCGGCGCGTAGCTGCGCAGGAAGATCGCGCCCTCACTCGCCGCGAGGGGGGCGCTGCGGCCGGCCAGCAGCAGCCCGTGAGCTTCCGCAAGCTGCTCGGCGCTCAACGCGACCGCGCCGCTGCAGCTCGCGCCGTCGTAGAGGGACTGCGCGCCGTCGGCGAGGCGCGTCGCCAGGGCGATGGGCCGCTTTTGCGCTTGGGCGGCGAGAATCTGCGCCAGATAGTCGAGCTTCATTCGACCCGCTCCACGTAGATCTGCACCTTGCCGCCGCAGGCAAGGCCTATCGCCCAGGCCATTTCGTCGGTCACGCCGTATTCGAGCCTGCGCGGCCGCCCGTCGGCGATCACCTCCAGGGCTTCGGTCACCACCGCGCCCTCGATGCAGCCGCCGGAGACCGAACCCACGAACGCGCTGTCGTCGCTCACCGCGAGATGGCTGCCGGCCGGAACGGGCGACGAACCCCAGGTGCCGACCACGGTGGCGAGCGCGACCCCCTTGCCGGCCTCCCGCCACTGCCGGGCTTGTGCGAGAACATCAGTCGCTAATTCAGCCATGCCTGCCTCCAATATGCGAGTAGGTTGATTTGCCCAAGCGGATAACGCGATCCGCACGTGCAGTTTAACAACAAGCAGTCTTCGCGGCCGAAGTCCTCTATTCGTAGCCCGCCTCGCGCTGGTGTCGCAGCGCCAGAACGACTACCGCATCGATAGGCTCCAGCCAATCGTACAAGGCGACGTAACCCGTGCGTCCGCGGGCGATGACCAGTTCGCGCA
>DATKUQ010000380.1:0-3349 GCA_035530495.1 Burkholderiales bacterium | reverse complement strand
GATAGGCGATCAGCGCGTCCATCTCGGTGAGCTCGCCCGGCTTGCCGTCGAAACTGCCGACCGCCGCCTTGGGATAGCGTTTCAACAATGCTTCGTGATCGGCTTCGGGGTTGGCCTGGTCGGCCAGGTCCTTCAGCGCATTCTTGATCATCGCGTCGGTGTAGGGCACGCCGACGGTGCGGTTGGCGCGCAGATGCGCTGCGGCGTCGCTGAACTTCAGCTTGCGCGTGGCCAGGAACGGATAGGCCGGCATGATCGATTCCGGGACCACGCTGCGCGGATCGACGAAATGGGTGACGTGCCAGGCGTTCGAATATTTTCCGCCAACCCGGGCAAGATCCGGCCCGGTGCGTTTGGAGCCCCACTGGAAGGGGTGGTCGTACATCGACTCCGCGGCGAGGCTGTAATGGCCGTAGCGCTCGGCCTCGTCGCGGAAGGGGCGCACCTGCTGGCTATGGCAGACGTAGCAGCCCTCGCGGATATAGATGTTGCGGCCGGCCAGCTCGAGCGGGGTGTAGGGCCGCACGCCGTCCACCTTTTCGATGGTCGAAGCAATCGTGTAGAGCGGAATGATCTCAACGAGACCGCCGATCGAGACCGTGATCAGGGTCAGCGCGATCAGCCACCAGACATTCTTTTCGGCTTTTTGATGAAGCGACATGGCGGTTTGGTCTCCTTAACCGGCGGTGGCGGGAGCGGCGCCCGCGATGGAGGCCGCGGCGGCGTGGCCGCGCGCGGTCTTCACGAGGTTGAAGACCATGATCAGCGCGCCAATCAGGAAGAGGATGCCGCCGGCGGCGCGGATCAGGTAGTAGGGGTGCATCGCCTCGACCGTCTCGACGAACGAGTATTGCAGGAAGCCGAGCTTGTCGTAGGCGCGCCACATCAGCCCCTGCGTGACGCCCGAAATCCACATCGAGGTGATGTAGAGCACGATGCCGATGGTCGAGATCCAGAAGTGGTACTCGACCAGCTTCAGGGAATAGAGCCCCTCGCGCTTCCACAAGCGCGGCACCAGGAAGTAGAGCGCGCCGAAGGAAATGAAGGCGACCCAGCCGAGCGCGCCCGAATGGACGTGGCCAATGCCCCAATCGGTATAGTGGCTGAGCGCGTTGACCGGCTTGATCGACATCACCGGCCCCTCGAACGTGCTCATTCCATAGAACCCGATCGCGGCGACCATGAAGCGCAAGACCGGATCGGTGCGCAGCTTGTCCCAGGCGCCGGCGAGCGTCATCAGCCCATTGATCATGCCGCCCCAGGATGGCATCCACAGCATGACGGAGAAGGTCATGCCGAGCGTCTGCGCCCAGTCGGGGAGCGCCGTGTAGTGCAGGTGGTGCGGGCCGGCCCAGATGTAGAGGAAGATCAGCGACCAGAAATGCACGACCGACAGGCGGTAGGAATAGATCGGCCGGTCGATCTGCTTGGGCAGGAAATAGTACATAATGCCGAGGAAGCCGGCGGTGAGGAAAAAGCCGACCGCGTTGTGGCCGTACCACCACTGGGTCAGCGCATCCTGGACGCCCGACCACACGATGTAGCTCTTGGCTCCGGTCCAGCTCACCGGCACGGCCAGATTGTTGACCACGTGCAGCATCGCCACGGTGATGATGAAGGCGAGGAAAAACCAGTTGGCGACGTATATGTGCGGCTCTTTGCGCTTGGCGATCGTGCCGACATAGATCACCAGGTAGACGATCCAGACAACCGTCAGCCAGAGATCGACGAACCATTCCGGCTCGGCGTATTCCTTCGACTGGGTGATGCCGAAGACGTAGCCGACGGCCGCCATCACGATGAACGCCTGATAGCCCCAGAAGACGAAAGCGGCGAGCGCGCGGCCGCCGAAAAGCGGCGCCCGGCAGGTCCGCTGGACGATGTAAAGGGAACTGGCAAAGAGCGCGCAGCCGCCGAAGGCGAAGATCGCGGCCGACGTGTGAACCGGCCGCAGCCGGCCGAAGCTGGTCCACGGCAGATCGAGATTGAGAATGGGAAAAGCGAGCTGGAGCGCAATCACCACGCCGACGAGGAACGCCGCAATGCCCCAGAACGTAGTCGCGATTACGAACTGGCGAACGACTTTCTCATTGTATTCGGGGTATTCGGGGTGTTCGGGGTGTTCGAAATGCGAGGCGGCACCCGCCGCGCTTGGGGCTTCTGCCATGGATCGTCCCCCTAACAGCGGTACTCCCGCCAGCGTTTGCTGGCCGTCAGCAGCGAATATCGCGCAGGCGGTGCCGGAAACATTGACCTGCATCAATCACGCTGGGCCAACCGGCGCACCTGCGGGGCTGGTTCGCTGATCGCAAAGGATGTGGTTGAAATAGCAGACCTGAATTCGCATCGGCGTTGACACGTTAACGGCTGACTTATCGCAGGCCGCGCGATAGCGTCGGCTGGCTTTGTCACGGGAACCTAGACGCAGGCATGAATGTCCCGAGCGTGACTTCCCTGTTACGCAGCCGCCACCGCAGCGTTCCACTGCTCGGCCGCTTCGGCTCTAAAGGCGCGCAATGTGCGGCGGGAGATGAGATGGCGCTGCAGGTTGAAAGTGTTGTAGACGGCGGCATGGGCGGAGAGAAAGCGTTGAGCGGGTCCCGGTGACTTGAAGCGCTGAAGCTTTCGCTCTCGTCGCCGGACTGGCAGGTGTGAGTTTTCTGCCCGATTGTTCTTTCTCAGTCCCTGCTCATGCCGCGCGGTGAGACCGATATCCCGGAATGCCGATGAGTATGATCTGAGCTTATCGGTGACGACCACTGACGGCGCGAAGCCCTGCTTCTTGAGCAGCTTGCGCATGAGCATCCTCGCCGCCGCCTTGTCCCGCCTCCGCTGCACCAGAACGTCTAAAACTTCGCCCTCGTCATCAACCGCGCGCCAGAGATACATTCGCTTGCCGCCGATGAGGACGACCATCTCGTCCAGATGCCACCGCGAGCTTGGTCGAGGACGTCGCCGTCGAAGCCGGCGTGCGAATGCAGTCCCGAACTTCAGCACCCAGCGCCGGATGGTTTCGTATGAAACGTCGAGGCCGCGTTGCGCGAGCAATTCCTCCACGTCGCGGTAGCTCAAGGTGAAGCGGAGGTAGAGCCAGACAGAATGCTGGATCACAACTGGCGTAAACTGATGGCGGGCATACGAGATCAAGGGCATCTGCAGAAGCTACTCACCCGGCCGCCGCACATCCACATGTTCCTGTGACAAAACCGCGCAAACTGCTCAAGAAGCAGGGGTATGCGCCGAATAAGGTGGTAACCGATAAACTGCCATCCTACGGCGCAGCATTGCGTGATCTCAGCATGACGGAGAAACACGTTACCGGCGGCCGGAGCAACAATCGCGCGGAGAA
>DATKUQ010000379.1:0-2585 GCA_035530495.1 Burkholderiales bacterium | reverse complement strand
TCGTTCAGGCGGCGGAATTTCTGCTTGTGCTCGGCCCAGGGAAATTTGCCGGAATCGACGATGATCCCGCCGATGGAATTGCCATGGCCGCCCAGATACTTGGTCAGGGAATGCACGACGATATCGGCGCCGTGCTCGAACGGGCGCAGCAGATAGGGTGTCGGCACGGTGTTGTCCACGATCAGCGGCACGCCGTGGCCATGCGCAATCGCCGCGATCTTGTCGAAATCGGTGATGTTCCCCAGCGGGTTGCCGATCGATTCCACGTACACCGCCTTGGTCCTGTCATCGATCAGCTTGCCGAAGGCGTCAGGGTCGCGGTAATCGGCAAAGCGGGTCTGAATGCCCAATTGCGGAAAGGTGTGCGCGAACAGATTATAGGTGCCGCCGTAAAGTGTGCTCGCCGAAACGATGTTGTCGCCGGCCTCGGCGATGGTGAGGATCGAATAAGTGATCGCCGCCTGGCCCGAGGCAAGCGCGAGACCGGCGATGCCGCCCTCCATCGCGGCGATGCGTTTTTCGAGCACGTCCTGGGTCGGATTCATGATGCGCGTGTAAATGTTGCCCTGCACTTTCAAATCGAACAGATCCGCCCCGTGCTGGGTATTGTCGAAGGCATAGGAGGTGGTCTGATAGATCGGCACCGCCACGGCCTTGGTGGTTGGCTCTGGGCTGTAGCCTGCATGAACGGCGAGGGTCTCGATTTTCACGGCGGTTCCTCCTTGGGATGGGGAACGCGAAGTATAGCGGCGTCTCGCGCTGCCGCAAGCAAGCCGCCGAAGAATGCCGGCCGCCGGAAGCTTTGCGGAACACGCCTCGTACCGGACGACGCGCGCTCAGCCCCAGGGCATCTGTGGGATGCGCGGCGGCGCCGCGCACCATGAAAAACGGCGACCCAGGGTCGCCGTTTTCCGCCGCCTGCGCGCGCGAGAGCAGCCGTCGCCTCAGGCGACGCGCTTTTTCTGATGCTGCTTCTGCTGCGCCGCCTTGGCGTGCAGCGCGGCGTAGGCGCTATGCGCAGCCGCTTCGGCATCGCCGACGTGAATCGGCAGGCCCATGTCGGAGAGCACCGAACCCAGCGCCGACAGGCACAGCATCACGTTCTCGGGTTTGCACGAATAGCCCATGAGGCCGATGCGCCAGATCTTGCCGGAGAGCGGCCCGAGTCCGGCGCCGATCTCGAGGTTGAACTCGGTGAGCAGGGTTTTGCGCACTTCGGCCTCGCGCGCCCTGGCCGCCTCGGGTATCAGCACCGCGTTCATCTGCGGCAGCTGCGCCTCTTCCTTTACCAGAAACTTCAAGCCCATCGCTTCGAGCCCGGCTTTCAGTGCGAGGTGATGACGCGTATGCCGCGCCCAGGCGTTCTCTATGCCTTCTTCCTTCAGGATCAGCAGCGCCTCGTGCAGCGCATACAGGCTGTTGGTCGGCGCGGTGTGGTGATAGGTGCGGGTGGTCGCGCCCCAGTAGCCGAGCAGCAGATTCATGTCCATGAACCAGGAATGGATCTTGTCCTTGCGCGCCTTCACATGCTCGACCACGCGGTCGCTGAAAGACACGGGCGACAGGCCCGGCGTGCACGACAGGCATTTCTGGCTGGCGGAATAGATCGCGTCGACCTTCCAGTCGTCGACCAGTACCGGCGTGCCGCCGAGCGAGGTGACGGCATCGACGATCGCGAGCGCCTTGTGCCTGTGCGCGACCTCGACCAGCGCCTTGGCGTTGGACTGCACCCCGGTCGAGGTCTCGGCATGCACGAACGCGACCAGGCGCGCATCCGGATTTTTCTTCAGCGCGTCCTCCAGCTTCTGCGGATCGACCGGCTCGCCCCAGGTATCCTCGACGATGATGGGCGTGCCGCCGGCGCGCTCCACGTTCTCTATCATGCGCCCGCCGAACACGCCGTTCCTGCAAACCACGACTTTGTCGCCGGGGACGACCAGGTTGACGAAGCAGTATTCCATGCCGACCGAGCCGGGGCCGGAAACGGGGAAAGTGAGCGCGTTCTTGGTCTGATACGCGTAGCGCAGGAGCGATTTCAGCTCTTCCATCATCTCGACGAAAATCGGGTCGAGATAGCCGATCGCGGGCAGGCTCATCGCCGCCATCACGCGCGGATTGATTTCCGAGGGGCCGGGCCCCATCAGGGTGCGCTGCGGCGGATGGAAAGACTGGATGCGTTTGACTGGTGCGTACTCGCTCATGGCGTCACTCCCTGGAAGATTCGACCCGAACAGATCGTCGGGACGAGATTTGACCTTGACCGGTTTTTTGGCGTTGGCTTCGTTGAGCACCTCGACCGCGGCGACCTTGCCCTCGGTGGCATGCTCGACCTCCATCGCCCAGCGCGCCGGAACATAACCGGACTTGACCCAGTTATTGACGACCGCCCGATCCAGGCGCAAGCGCCGGGCCACCTCGGCCTGGCTGCCAAAAATCGATACCAATCGTTCAGCGCAATTCATGCCGGAATTTTAGCATGACAAGCTAACTTTGACACTATTCGATTGATAGCGCGGCTATTCGGAACTGGACAGGACCCTGATCAGAGACGTCGAGGCTGAGGAAAAGTCCTCCGCATCAAAGGC
>DATKUQ010000378.1:0-8021 GCA_035530495.1 Burkholderiales bacterium | reverse complement strand
TACAGCGCGATCGGCGTGTTCGCGCTCAACAACAGCGTATTCGACATCTGGACCCTGTTCCTGTTCGGCCTGCTCGGCTACGGCATGTCGCGCTTCAAATTTCCCCTCACCCCGATGATCCTCGGCGTCGTGCTGGGGCCGATCGCGGAGGTCAATTTGGGGCGCGCGCTCGCCACCAGCGACAACCTCGGCCTGTTCGTGTCGCGCCCCTGGTCGCTGTTCTTCATCGTGCTGGCCGTGTTCTCACTGGTCTACCCGTGGTACCAGCGCGGGCAGTACACGCGACGCTGGACCCTGCTCTACCTGCCGCTGCTGCTCATCGGCGTGGCGCCCGCTCTGTTCATGATGAGCGGCACCGTACGCCCCGTCGTGGGCGGCGCGCTGCTGCTTTTCGCCTGCACACTGCTGTGGCGCCGGGCGCGCAGCGGCTGGAAGCTCGAAGGCGCGCCTACCGGCCAGAGCTAGCAGCCGATTACTGCCGCGATGGATGCGGCTCGGTTTGAGAGCGGACTTCGGCGGCGACCGATAAAATGGCGAAATGCCAGTAACTAACAGCGACAGCGCCATCCTGATCCAGGGCGCGCGCCAGAACAACCTCAAGAACCTTTCCCTCGCCATTCCGCTGAACCAGCTGGTCGTGGTCACCGGCGTGTCCGGCTCGGGCAAATCGTCGCTGGTGTTCGACACGCTCTACGCCGAGGGGCAGCGGCGCTACGTCGAGACCTTCTCGCCCTATGCGCGCCAGTTCCTCGACCGCATGGACAAGCCGCAGGTCGACCGCATCGACGGCATTCCGCCCGCGATCGCCATCGACCAGACCAACCCGGTGCGCACCTCGCGCTCGACGGTCGGCACCATGACCGAGCTCAACGATCACGTGAAGCTGCTGTTCGCGCGCGCGGCGGCGCTGTATTGCCGCGGCTGCGGGGCCGCGGTCGCGCGCGACACGCCGGAGACCATTTACGCCGCGCTGACCGCGCGTGCCGAAGCCGCCGGCGACCCGCGGCTCGTGATCACTTTCCCCGTGGCCGTGCCGAAGAACTTCAGCGAGGCCGAAGTGCAGCAGCTGCTCGAGAGCCAGGGCTATGCGCGCATCCATGCGCGCAGCGACGGCCTGCTCGAAGTGGTGCAGGACCGGCTGCGCATTTCCTCCGCCGAAAAGACGCGCGTGATCGAAGCGCTGGAGGCGGCGCTGAAAATCGGCCAGGGGAAGGTGAACGTGCACGTCGCCGCCGCGGACGACGAATCACCGGGCGAGGCCGTGTGGCGCTACTCCTCCGACCTGCACTGCGCCGAGTGCGACATCCACTACGCCGATCCGACGCCGTCCCTGTTCTCGTTCAATTCGCCCATCGGCGCCTGCGATACCTGCCGCGGCTTCGGCCGCGTCATCGGCATCGATTTCGGTCTGATCGTTCCGGACGAAGGCAAAACCCTGCGCGAGGGCGCGGTGCGCCCCTGGCAGACCGCGAGCTTTTCCGAATGCCAGGACGATCTGGTCAAGTACGCCAACAAGCGCGGCATTCCGCTCGATGTGCCGTTTCGCAGGCTCGGTGCGGCCGAGAAGAAATGGGTGCTCGAAGGCGAGCCGGAGTGGAAAAGCTGGCGCGCTTCCTGGCCCGGCACCTGGTACGGCGTGCGCAAGTTCTTCGACTGGCTCGAGACCAAAGCCTACAAGATGCACATCCGCGTGCTGCTGTCGAAGTACCGCGCCTATACGCCCTGCCCGACTTGCGAGGGCGCACGGCTCAAGCCCGACGCCCTGCTGTGGCGCCTGGGCACGAAGCAGGATGCGGTCCAGACCTTTGGCGCGTACAAGCGCTTCAAGCCGCTGGGCGTCGAATGGAGCGAGGATAAACTCGCCGCGCTGCCCGGCCTCACGGTGCACGACCTGATGCTGCTGCCGATCGAACGCTGCCGCACGTTCTTCGACACGCTGCATCTCCCCGCACCGCTGGATGAGGCCACCGACCTCCTGCTCGGCGAAATTCGCTCGCGCCTGTCCTACCTGTGCCAGGTGGGCCTCGCCTACCTGACGCTCGACCGCCAGTCGCGCACGCTCTCCGGCGGCGAGGTGCAGCGCATCAACCTCACCACGGCGCTGGGCACCTCGCTGGTGAACACCCTGTTCGTGCTGGACGAGCCCTCGATCGGCCTGCACCCGCGCGACATGGGCCGCGTGATCGAAGTGATGCACCGCCTGCGCGACGCGGGCAATTCGCTGCTGGTGGTCGAGCACGATCCGCAGATCATGTTCGCCGCCGACCGCATCCTCGACATGGGCCCGGGCCCGGGCGAGCGCGGCGGCGAAGTCGTGTCTTTCGGGACGCCGGACGAACTGAAACACTCCGATTCGCTTACCGGCCAATATCTCTCCGGACGTAAGCGCGCCGATGGATTCCCCCCCTTTGAAAAAGGGGGCCGACGCGCCGCAGGCGCGCGGGGGGATTTCTCGGCCGGCGAAATCCCCCCTGGCCCCCCTTTTGCAAAGGGGGGAAAGATAGAGGTGCTCGGGGCCGCGGAGCACAATCTGAAGAACATCGACGTCGCCATCCCGCTTGCGCGCCTGGTCTGCATCACCGGCGTCTCAGGCAGCGGCAAATCGACGCTGGTGCAGGACGTGCTCCATGCGGCGCTGCTGAAAGCCAAGGGCAAACCCACCGAAACCCCGGGCGTGCATCGCGCGCTCAGCGGCGCGGAACTTATAGACGACGTGGTAATGGTGGACCAGTCGCCGATCGGCAGGACCACGCGCTCCAATCCGGCGAGCTACGTCGGCGCCTTCGACGCGATCCGCGCGCTGTACGCGGCCGAGCCCCTGGCGAAGGAGCGCGGCTACACCGCCGGCACCTTCAGCTTCAATGCCGGCAACGGGCGCTGCCCGACCTGCAGCGGCAACGGCTTCGAGCACGTCGAAATGCAGTTCCTGTCGGACGTGTACCTGCGCTGTCCCGACTGCAACGGCAGGCGCTTCCGCGCCGAGGTGCTGGAAGTCACGCTTGCAGGAAGGCACGGCCACCCGGCGCTGTCGGTCGCCGACGTGCTCGAACTCACCGTGGCCGAAGCGCTCGCCTTCTTCGCCGATCACGCGCAGGTGCAGGCGGTGCTGACGCCGTTGACCGACGTCGGCCTGGAATATCTCAAGCTCGGCCAGCCGGTGCCTACGCTCTCTGGCGGCGAGGCGCAGCGGCTGAAGCTCGCGGGCCATTTGGTAGAAGCCGGCAAGGGCGCGCCCGCCGCGGGCGGCTTGCTGCGCAAGGGCAAGCTGTTCCTGTTCGACGAACCCACCACTGGCCTGCACTTCGACGACATCGCCAAGCTGCTGCGCGCGCTGCGCAAGCTCATCGCCGCCGGGCATTCGGTGGTCGTGATCGAGCACAATCTCGACGTGATCCGCGCCTCCGACTGGATCATCGACCTCGGGCCGGAAGGCGGTGATGCCGGCGGCGAGCTCGTGTGCAGCGGCACGCCGGCCGAAGTCCGCGCGCACGCCACTTCGCATACCGGCAAAGCCCTGCGCGACTACGAACTCGCGCTTACCACCTTTGAAAAAGGGGGCCGACGCGCCGCAGGCGCGCGGGGGGATTTAGCAGTGGCCGAAGAAATCCCCTCCAGCCCCCCTTTTTCAAAGGGGGGAGCCGATGCGTTTATCCGGATCCACAACGCGCGCGAGCACAACCTGCAGAACGTCGACGTCGAAATACCGCGCAACCGCTTCACCGTGATCACCGGCGTTTCCGGCTCGGGCAAATCCACGCTCGCTTTCGACATACTGTTCGCGGAAGGGCAGCGGCGCTACCTGGAATCGCTCAACGCCTATGCGCGCCAGTTCGTGCAGCCCTCCTCGCGCCCGGACGTCGACGCGATCTTCGGCATCCCCCCCACGGTGGCGATCGAGCAGCGCACCAGCCGCGGCGGCAGGAAGAGCACGGTGGCGACGCTGACCGAGATCTACCATTTCCTGCGCCTGCTGTACGTCAAGCTCGGCACCCAATATTGTCCCGACTGCAACGTGCCGATCGAGCCGCAGAGCTTCGATGCGATTGCCGCGCGCATTCTGCGCGACTACAAGGGTCAGCGCATCGGCCTGCTCGCGCCGCTGGTCACCAACCGCAAGGGCTACTACACCGATCTCGCCAAGTGGGCCAAGGGCAAGGGCTACGATTTCCTGCGCGTGGACGGCGAATTCCTGCCGACGGCGAAATGGCCGCGCCTGGACCGCTTTCGCGAACACAGCATCGAGCTGCCGGTGGCCGACCTGCGCGTCACGCCGGCAAACGAGGCCGAACTGCGCGCGGCGCTCGCCCGCGCGCTCGACTTCGGCAAAGGCATCGTGCACCTGCTCGGCGGCCTGGACCGCCTCGCCGAAATCGCGGAGACATCCAGGGGCCCGCGCGTCGAGATCGCGCTGCCGCAGACGATTTTCTCGACCAAGCGCGCCTGCCCGTCGTGCGCGCGCAGCTTTCCCGAACTCGATCCGCGGCTGTTCTCGTTCAACTCCAAGCACGGCTGGTGCACGAGCTGCCTCGGCACCGGCGTGAAGCTTTCCGGCTACCAGGAACCGGACTACGACAAAGACCGCGACGCCAGCCGCGAGCAGGAAGACCGGCGGTTGGACGCCTTCCTCGACGAGCAGGAACAGGGCGATGTCACCTGCCCCGATTGCGCCGGCCGCCGGCTCAACCCGGAGGCGCTGGCGGTGCGCTTTCGCAAGCGTTCGATCGCGGACCTGGTAGCGTTTCCGGTGACCAAGTTGTGGAAATTCTTTCGCGAACTCGAAACACGCGGGCGCGAGGCCGAGATCGCGCGCGACCTCGTCGCCGAGCTCAAATCGCGCTTGAGCTTCCTCGACGAAGTCGGACTAGGCTACCTGGCGCTGGCGCGCTCGGCGCCGACGCTCTCCGGCGGCGAGGCGCAGCGCATACGCCTCGCGGCGCAGCTGGGCTCGAACCTGCGCGGCGTGTGCTACATCCTCGACGAGCCCACCATCGGCCTGCACCCGCGCGACAACCAGGTGCTGCTGGCCACGCTGGAAAAGCTCCAGGCGAAGGGCAACACGCTGGTCGTGGTCGAGCACGACGAGGACACGATACGCCGCGCGGCGCACGTGCTCGACCTGGGGCCGGGCGCAGGCAGCCGCGGCGGGCGCGTGGTGGCCCAAGGCTCGGCCGCCGACCTGATGGCGAACGCGGAATCGGTGACTGGATATTTCCTCAAGCATCCACTCAGGCATCCTCTGCATCCGCCGCGCGCAGTGGACAGACAAACGCCGGTGCTCGAAATAATCGGCGCCGACCTGCACAACCTGGACATCGCAGCGCTGCGCCTGCCGCTGGCGCGTCTGGTCGTGATCACCGGCGTTTCCGGCAGCGGCAAGTCCACGCTCGCGCGCGAAGTGCTGCACGCCAATCTCGCGCGCCTGGTCGCGCAAACGCGCCTGTCCGCGCGCAAACGCAACGCGGTGCAACTCGCAGGCTGCCGCGAGATCCGCGGCGCCGAAAACATCGGGCGCGTGCTCGAAGTCGACCAGACGCCGATCGGCAAGACGCCGCGGTCGTGTCCTGCCACTTACGTCGGCTTCTGGGACGCGATCCGCAGGCTGTTCGCGGACACGACCGAAGCGCGCATGCGCGGCTGGAGCCCCTCGCGCTTCTCCTTCAATACCGGCGAGGGCCGCTGTCCCGCATGCGAGGGCCAGGGCGTGAAGCGCATCGAGATGAGCTTCCTTCCCGACGTGAAAGTCCTGTGCGACGTGTGCCGCGGATTCCGTTTCAGCCCCGAAACGCTGATGGTGAAGTTCAAGGGAAAATCGATAGGCGAAATCCTGGCAATGAACGTGGACGAGGCGGTCGAGTTCTTCTCCGCCCATCCTTCCACCCATCACGCGCTGCGCCTGCTGCAGGACGTGGGCCTGGGTTATCTGACCCTGGGCCAGCAGAGCCCGACGCTCTCCGGCGGCGAAGCGCAGCGGATCAAACTGGTGACCGAGTTGTCGAAGGTTCGAATCGACGCCGAAGGCAACGCGGCGGCGCGCCCGGGGCGCGGCGGCGCGCTGGGCCACACGCTCTACGTGCTCGACGAACCCACGGTGGGCCTGCACATGGCCGACGTGGAAAAGCTGATCCGCGTGCTGCACCGCCTGGTCGATGCCGGCAACACGGTGGTGGTGGTCGAGCACAACCTGGACATCATCGCCGACGCCGACTGGATCATAGACCTGGGCCCCGAAGGCGGCGACGCCGGAGGGCGCATCGCCGCCCAGGGCACGCCCGCAAGCCTCGCGCGCAAGCCCGCGCGCTCCCACACCGCGCGCGTGCTGGCCGAATTCCTCGAAGGACGGGCGGCATGAGCAAGGAGTAGAGGCTCCATGCAATGGCGGCCACGATTGCCGCCGGACGCCGGCAGCACGCACCTGAAACCACGGCACTGGTGAAGGAGGCGGCAGCTCGGGTGAACCGCGAAAGCAGTGACCTGCCCTTGCCAGCAACACCGGACACTGCCCTTGGCTGGATGTACCTCAGCACCTCGGCCTGCAGCAGACAGTCAGGACTGTCGCCGGATAGCGGCCGTCCAGGTAACACGTTACCAATAGATTGCCAGCGATCGCTTGCCTTACTATAATGCTGATCGTAAGGACTAAAGGAGCTTGCAATGTCAAACGACGCCACACTTACCAGCAAGGGGCAAACAACGATTCCCAAGGAAATTCGGGACAAGCTTTCTATGAAGGCCGGAGACCGGATGACGTTCACCTTGATGCCGGACGCCACAGTCGTTATGCGCGTGAAGTCCAAGAGTGTTACCGAACTGGCGGGCGTGTTACGCAAGAAGGGTCGCAAGCCTGTTCCGGTTGAGCAATTGTCACGGTGATGCTGGGGGTCGATACCAACGTTCTCGTTCGCTTTCTGGTTCGGGATGACGAGGCTCAGTTCGAGAAGGCGCGCAAGCTGATCAAGCGTGAGGTCGCGGCAGGGCGCTGCGTCTTCGTAAGCCTGTTGGTTCTTCTGGAAACTGAATGGGTGCTGCGTAGCCGATACAGCCTGCCGAAGAATACGATCATTGAAGCCATTTCGGGCTTGCTCGACGCGACTGATGTTCGATTCGAGGATGAACCGACCATCGAGGAGGCTCTTTTCATCTGGAAGGATACGACTGCCGATTTTGCCGATTGCCTGATCGGTACCAAAAATCGACGGCTTGGCTGTCGAGCGACGGCAACCCTCGATGCGAAGGCGGTCAAGTTGCCGGGGTTTATAGCCGCCTAAAGATAGTCAGGGCATAATTGTCTGCGTGCCCGGTTCGCCCAGCTTCAGGGATTCGAGGCGCGCCCGGCCCGGCGGTTCACCACAGCAATCATTTCAATCACGCCCATGCAACTCGACATCTTTGAGCACAGCCGAGACGTGGTTTTGCGCAACGCAGCCATCGCCGCCTTGCGCGAACGCGACACCGGCGCTTGTGCGCAAGCGCTGGCGGCGCTTAGTGCCGCATACGGCGCCGATCCGCTGCTGCCGGCCTTCAGTATCCTGTGCGAGAAATTGCATGCCCCGATTCCCAAGCCGGTTGCGCGCGGGGTCGCCATCGCGGTCCTGCAGGAATTGGACGATACCCTTGCGCCCGCCGCGCATGCAGTGTTCGGGAAAGACGCGCATGCATGGCTTTCACCGCTTTATGCGGAGTTGGCTGCGGCTATCGCCGAGTATCTATTCGATTCCGACCGCGAGTCGCTGCACGCAGCACCTCTGTTGCTGCGCGCCGGACGTTGGACGGATGCTGCAGCGTGCACCCAGGCCATAGCGTCATGGCGGCGGCAGCCGGCGCCCTTGGCATGGATGATCGAAGCAAAGTCCCACATAGCCGGCTTCGATGCGATGATGTCTTTGCTGGCCGAACTTGCCTGGATGGCTCCGCAGCGCGCGCAGGTGCTGGCACCGCGACTGGAATTGCCGGCCCTGGACCGCCTGCTGCGGAATTTTGACGCCGAGTTCGAGGGAGAGGGTACGCCGGACGATTTCACCTGG
>DATKUQ010000377.1:0-3580 GCA_035530495.1 Burkholderiales bacterium | reverse complement strand
CATGTATTTCGTCCAGCAAAGGGCGAAAAAGGTCATCGCCAAGCTGCACCGTTCGCTCGTCGATGGGGGTTGGCTGATCACCAGCCCGGCAGAGACTTCGACCGTCCTGTTTTCCGCATTCACCGCCGTCGAGTTTCCAGGCGCGTTTCTGTATCGCAGGATGGCGAATTCCGGGCCGCGGACGGTCGCTGTCAGGCATCCAGTCCCGTGGTACGACGGGGAGGCCACGGCGCCACACGCGCCGGAGCTTGCGGCTTTCAGCGTGGCCCAATCGACCTTTGCGCCGGAACTCTTGCACGAGGCAGGCGGTGAGCAGGCGACGGAATCCGAAGACTCGCCCGAGCACGATGAGCGCGAAAGGCCGCAGTGCAAAGCCCGCGCTTGCGCCGATGAGGGCAGGCTCGCCGAAGCGAGCGCGTGGTGCGAGAAGGCGATTGCCGCCGACAAGCTGAACCCGGCGCACTACTATCTGCTTGCCACCATCGAGCAAGAGCGGGGGCAAAACGAGGCCGCCGAACGTTCGTTCGGACGTGCACTTTACCTGGAGCCAGATTTCGCGCTGGCGCACTTCTCTCTGGGCAACCTGTGCCTGTCCGGGGGGCGCCAGCGGGAAGCCCGGCGGCATTTCGGCAATGCGCTGACCCTGCTGCGGGCGTGCCCGACCGATGCCCTGCTGCCGGAGTCGGACGGGCTGAGCGCCGGCCGGCTCGTCGAAATCATCGCCGCCGTGCAGGCGCGCCTGCCGCACGCGCATAAGGTGCACAAGGAGCTGACGACATGAACGCGAACGCCTGGACGCCCGGGGCCGATGAGACCAGGCGAATCCTGCATGAGAGGGCGCTTGCGCTTGCCGCCGAGCCTGGGAGGACGCAAACCCTCGATCAAAGCATCGAGGTGGTGGAATTTTTGCTCGCGCATGAGCGCTACGCCATCGAATCTTCTTATGTGCGCGAGGTTTATCCTCTGGAAAACCTCACCCCGCTACCGTGCACGCCGTCCTTCGTGCTCGGCATCGTCAACCTGCGCGGCGAGATCGTTTCGGTCATCGATGTGCGCAAGTTCTTCGACTTCCCGCAAACCGGTTTGCCCGACCTGAACAAAGTCATCGTTCTCGAGTCCGGGAACATGGTGTTCGGCATCCTCGCGGATGTCATCCTCGGCGTGCGCCGCATTCCGCTTGTCGATATCCAGCCCTCGCTGCCCACGCTCACCGGCATCCGGGAGAAATACCTGAAGGGGATCACCGCGGAGCGCACGGTGGTTCTCGATGCCGGGAAGCTGCTCGCCGACGAGGAAATCGTGGTGCAGGAACAGGTGGACGGCCAATGACGCCTCAGGCCGGATCGAGAATGACAGGCAGAAAAGCATACAAGGAGAAGAAGACATGAAATGGTTTCTGGATCTTACGACCCGCAACAAGCTGTTTGTCGGCTTCGGGCTGATGATAGCCTCCCTTGCGGTCGTGATTGCAACTGCCTATCTGGGTATTACAACCATCCAGGCCGCGCAGCAAAAACTATATCAGGAGGAATTCACCAACGGTCAGGAGTTGATGAAACTTCGGGTCGAGCAGAATGGTGTTCGAGCGTCGCTACTCAGCATGATGTTGGTAACCAAGCCATCCGATCAGGAAATCTGGCAACAGGATGTCAGGGAGCGCGGCAAGGAGATTGCTGCGCTCACCCAGCGCCTGCTGGAGCGCACTCGGGGTGATTCGGGCTTGTTCAATAAGCTTGAGGAATTCAAAAAATCCAGCGAGGCCTTCGCGCAGACGCGCGATGATCAGCTTATTCCGCTAATCCATGCCGGGAAAATGGATCAAGCCAGGGAACTGGCGCTAGGTATCCAGGAGGAGCGTTACAGCAAGATGCGCGCTATTGCCCAGGAACTGGGCAATGCGGCCGTGGAGAAGGCGCGCACCGCCGTGGCGGACTCCGAGCTGGCAGCTAAGCAAACGGTACGCCTGTTCGTCATGGTTGGCGTTGTGGCCATCTTGCTGGCCGTGGCAATGGCGCTGCTGACTAGCCGGATCATCGCCCTACCGCTCCAGATGATCTCGGGCATCGCCGGGCAGGTCGCTTCCGGCGACCTTACCGTCGACGTGCCGCAGGACAATCGCGCCGACGAGGTCGGCGCTTTGTTGCGCGCATTCAGCGCCATGGTCGAGAGTCTGCGGCGCACAACCCGGGAATTGAATGAAGGCGTTGGTGTACTCGCTTCCTCGTCCAGCGAGATTCTCGCCACCACGGCGCAGGTCGCTTCCGGTGCGGCGCAGACGGCCAGCGCGGTGAGCGAGACCACCGCGACGGTGGAGGAGGTCAAGCAGGCCTCCGGGGTCTCGAACCAAAAAGCGAAGCGGGTTTCAGAGAGCGCGCAGAAGGTGGCGCAGGTGTCGCAGGCCGGGCGCAAATCGGTGGAGGGCACCATCCAGGGGATGCAGCGCATCCAGGAGCAGATGGAGTCGGTGGCCGAGAGCATCGTGCGGCTGTCGGAGCAAAGCCAGGCGATTGGCGAGATCATCGCCGCCGTGAACGATCTGTCCGAGCAGTCGAATCTGCTGGCGGTGAATGCCGCGATCGAGGCGGCCAGGGCAGGCGAGCAGGGCAAAGGCTTCGCGGTGGTCGCGCAGGAGATCAAGAGCCTGGCCGAGCAGTCCAAGCAGGCGACGGCGCAAGTGCGCACGATCCTGGGCGAGATTCAGAAGGCGACCGGTGCCGCGGTGATGGCCACCGAACAGGGCGCGAAAGCGGTGGAAGCGGGCTTGAAGCAGTCTGGCGAGGCAGGCGAGTCGATCCGGTTGCTGGCCGAGAGCGTGAGCGAAGCGGCGCAGGCGGCGATGCAGATCGCCGTCTCGAGCCAGCAGCAGATGGTGGGCATGGACCAGGTGGCGTTGGCGATGGAGAACATCAAGCAGGCGAGCATGCAAAACGTTGCCGGCACCAGGCAGGCCGAGACCGCCGCACACAGCCTGCATGAACTGGGACTGAACCTGGGCGCAATGATCGGCAGCAAGGCCTGACCAACGAGGACGGGAGCACCGCAGCGCAAAAACTATGGCCACAAACAACGACGATTTTCTGAAGAAACTCCTCGCGACCTTCCGCGTCGAGGCGGACGAGCACATCCAGGCGATGTCCTCGGGACTGGTCGAACTGGAAAAAATGCCGGCGGGGGAGCGGCGGTCGGAAAGCGTCGAGAGAATCTACCGGGAAGCGCACAGCCTCAAGGGTGCGGCCCGCGCGGTGAATCTCGCGGAAATGGAATCGGTGTGCCATGCGCTGGAGAGCGTGTTCGCCGGACTGAAGAGCAACCGTGTTGCCGCCACGCCGCCGCTTTTCGATCTGCTGCATCAGACGCTGGAGGCGCTCGGCGGGCTGCTTGATTCAGCCGGTCAGGCCAAGGCGGGAGCCCAGAAGCAGGCGGTTGCGGCGCTGGTGCGTCGGCTCGAGGCTGCATTGAAAGGCGCGCCCCCTGTGGTGCAGGACGCGCCTGCCCCGCCTTCCGCCGTGCCCGCCGAACCGGGTACGAGTTCCGACCCGGCTGCAGGGCTGCAAACTTCCAACCGTGGTGTCGAGACGAT
>DATKUQ010000376.1:0-2348 GCA_035530495.1 Burkholderiales bacterium | reverse complement strand
ACTTCCATGACGAACCATTTGCCGTACCAGAGGTAATCCTTGAGATTGAACAGGCCGATCAAAATGGCCAGCACGGCGACGGCAACATAAAGCCCACGGGTGACACCGGCGGCCTCTACGGCCGAATAGAGCCCGAGCCCCATCAGGTAATAGGAAATGAAAACCGAAAGGGAGAACGCCAGGCCCGCGTAAAGCGCGCGCTTCCGGTCGCCCGCGCCGAGCACGGCGGTGATCAGTATGATCAGCACCGCGAACGCGCACGGATTGATGGCATCGACGGCGGCCCCGGACAATACCGCCGACAGCGTCAGGGTCCGCGCCTGCGCGGTGCCTCGAACACGACCGAGGGGCGACGCGCAGCCCTGCGCGAGGCAGTGCCGGACTTGCCGCTCGATTTCCGGCTGCATGCTCTCGGCGTAGCCGCTGAACACGCGCTCGCCGAGGAACACGGTCGGCACGCCTTCGATCTTGAACCTGTAGGCGTCGGCCACGCGCTCGAACAGCCGTGCGTTGCCGGCATCGAAATTAACTTCGTAGTCGCGCACGCGTAACTGCGGATATCGCTCATGCAGCGTGGCAAGGTAGCCCTGCATGGCCACGCAATGCGGGCAGCCGCGAGCGTAGAACAGCACGAGCTCGACCGGCTTGGCATCCTGCGCCGAGACTGGCGCCGCGCCGGAACACGCGGCGACCAGCAGCAGGGCCAGGAAAGCGTTGCGCATGATGCCCGGCGCAGCCGGAGATCGGAATTTCATTCTTGCCTGAAGAGTCTCGGGTACATCAGCATCAAACGGACTACCGGAATGGCGACGAGTAAGGCCAACTTCGGCAACTCCAGCATTTCATGTCCGCACCGTTCGGTGTTGATTTTGATCAACCGGTCACGGAATGGAAGGCAGACGAAAAAATGTCAGAAACTTTAATCCGGCCGCGCAACTCTCCCGCTGATCCCGTCGGCAGGTCGCGAGCCCCGGCACAAGCGCGGCACGCGCCCCCGGCTCGCTCTGGGGTCGCTTCGGCCGGACAAGCTTCGATTATGGAAGACAGCTTATGGCCGGGTGCGGGAGTACCTCAAAGTCCAGCCAGTGACCGCAACCGCTCAGACGGCTGCCAATATAGGCGCCGAAAGCAGCAGGCCGCTCGTGGGTCGAACTGCGGCCTGCTAGCGTCTGATCTGGGGGAGTCCGCCTGACGCCGGCAGAACGCCGCGCCGGCCAACATCGATCATGGCAGGATTCGTTCTGCAACGGCTTTCCGGTCACAAGGCGGCGCAGAGCCAGCGACATCGTTACGATCAGGCGGGCCTTTGGCGTACGCGGGCCCCGATGGACACGCCTGCGCCTTATCTGCTGTAATGCGCTGATCCAAACTCACGGGCTCAGTCCATGGCAAACCCGGGCAACGGCGCTTCCTTCGATTACGACTACGTGATCATCGGCTCCGGCTTCGGCGGCTCGGTCTCCGCGCTGCGCCTGAGCGAAAAGGGCTACAGGGTGCTGGTGCTGGAAAAAGGCATGCGCCTGGGCGCGGCCGACTTTCCCCAATCCAATTGGGACCTGAAGCGCTGGATGTGGCTGCCGTCGATGAAGTATTTCGGCCTGTTCAAGCTGACCTTCTTTCGCCACGTCAGCGTGCTCTCCGGCGTGGGCGTAGGCGGCGGCTCGCTAGTCTATGCGAACACCCTGCCGGTGCCGAAGAAAGCGTTCTTTACGTCGCCCTCCTGGGCGCATCTGGCCGATTGGGAGGCCGAGCTGCGGCCTTTCTACCAGACGGCGCTGCGCATGCTCGGGGCGGCCACCAACCCACGCCTGCATACCGGCGATATCGCGCTGCGCGAACTGGGGCGGCAAATCGGCATGGAGCAGCATTTCGAGCCGACCCAGGTGTCGGTGTTCTTCGGCGAGCCGGCGCAGACCGTAGCCGATCCGTTTTTCGGCGGCAAGGGGCCGGAGCGTGCCGGCTGCATCTTCTGCGGCGGCTGCATGACCGGCTGTCGCCACAACGCCAAGAATTCCCTGGACAAGAACTACCTCTACCTTGCCGAGCGACTGGGCGCGGTGATCCAGCCGGAGTCCCTGGTCAGCGACGTGCGCCCGCTGGCGGCGGAGGACGGCGCCGACGGCTATGCCGTGCACTGGCAGCCCAGCGCCACGCGCAAGGGGGCGGGCGGCACGGTGCACTGCCGCGGCGTGGTATTCGCAGGCGGCGTGCTCGGCACGGTCGATCTCATGCTCAGGCTGAAGCAGGGCTCGCTGCCGCGCTTGTCGGAGCGCCTCGGCTACGGCGTGCGCACCAACTCGGAGGCGCTGATCCCGGTGACCGTGCCCGACGGCAAGTCGGTGTTCTCC
>DATKUQ010000375.1:0-11192 GCA_035530495.1 Burkholderiales bacterium | reverse complement strand
CCCAGACTTCGGAAATCTCATCGTAATAGACGACGGCAACGGCATCATCACGCGTTACGCCCACTGCTCCCAACTCGACGTGAATCGCGGCGATGTAGTCTCGCGCGGTCAGATCATCGCCGCCATTGGCGACACCGGACGCTCGACCGGCCCGCATCTGCACTTCGAGATCCGCCGCAACGGCGTAGCGCAGAACCCGATGAAATTCCTCCGCGCCGGTCAGCGTCAGCCGCAGGTCGCCCGCTCGCACGACTCGCACCCAGGTTAGCGGCTTGCCTGGGTCGCAGCGCACTTTGCGACGCTGCGCGTCCCCCCGGGAGCGTCCTGCCACTGGAAGATGCGGCATAATAGCCCGGCGACGCGCGGCATCGGGCAAGGCGTACAGTCGTCGCGATTCCAGCAGCTGATTGAGGCCATGCTCAATTCCCTTCCTCCGGTAACCCGGGCACTGATCGCAGTCAATATCCTGATGTTCGTCGCCGAGCACCTGCTCGGCGATAACCTGACACTGCGACTCGCACTCTGGCCGCTGCAATCGGCGCCGCTCTCTGACAGCCTAATGTCGTTTCAGCCGTGGCAGTTGCTCACCTACGGCTTTCTGCACGGGAGTCTCTGGCATCTGTTTTTCAACATGTTCGCGTTGTACATGTTCGGCGGGCAGCTGGAAATGCTGTGGGGGCCGAAACGCTACCTTAATCTGTATCTCGCCAGCGTCATCGTCGCCGGCCTTGCGCAACTCTTGGTCGCCGGCATCACATCGGCTGCGCCCTATCCGACCATAGGCGCGTCCGGCGGCGTGTTCGGCTTGCTGCTCGCCTACGCGATGTATTTTCCGCACCGGACCATCCTGCTGTTGATTCCGCCGATCCCGATGCCGGCTTGGCTGTTCGTGACGCTTTACGGACTGCTCGAACTCTATCTCGGCGCCACCGGAAGCGAGCCCGGAGTCGCCCATTTTGCCCATCTGGGCGGCATGGTCGGCGCATGGCTGCTGATTCAATACTGGCGCGGCAGGCCACCGTTTCGCCGGCGCTAGCGGCCCCGTTTTTTTCGCGGCCGCCCCCGATGATCCGTTTTAAGTCTGACTTAAGTCTGCGCACGCAAACTCGCGGTCGCGACGGGGATGGTCCCCGGCAAGCAACGCGAGGAGTGCCTGATGAAGCCCAAAATGTTTGCACGAAATATAATCGCGGCAGCCTTTCTGTCGGCCCTGGGAGCGGGCGCTCTTTCCGCCGGCCACTGGTTCCCGCAGGAGGCCAGCGCCGCGACTGCGCCGCCAGTGCTTGCCACCGCGCCCGCCGCGAGTGCCCTGCTGCCCGATTTTACCGGCATCGTCGCGCGCGACGGCCCGGCCGTGGTGAACATCAGCGTGACGCAGGCCGCCAAACCCGCCGATGCGAGCGCGCCGCAGTTCGAAGGCATCGACCCGAACAACCCCTTATTTCAATTCTTCCACCAGTTCAATGGCGCCACGCCTAACAACTCTGCGCCGGAACACGCGCTGGGCTCCGGCTTCATCGTGAGTCCGGACGGCGTCATTCTCACCAACGCCCACGTCGTCGCGGGCGCGACCGATGTGACGGTAAAGCTGACCGACAGACGGGAGTTTCCCGCCAAGGTCATCGGCATCGACAAGCCCAGCGACATCGCCGTGCTCAAAATCAACGCAAGCGGCCTGCCCACCGTAAAGCTGGGCAACAGCGCGAACGAGAAAGTGGGCGAGTGGGTGCTGGCCATCGGTTCCCCCTTTGGCTTCGACAATTCCGTCACCGCAGGGATCATCAGCGCCAAATCGCGCTCGCTCCCGGATGGAACCTACATCCCGTTCATTCAGACAGACGCCGCGGTCAACCCGGGTAATTCCGGCGGGCCGCTGATCAACCTGAAAGGCGAGGTGATCGGCATCAATTCGCAAATATTCACCGAAAGCGGTGGCTATCAGGGACTATCGTTCGCAGTCCCGATCAACCTCGCGGTCAAGGTCAAGGATCAGTTGCAGAAATACGGCAAAGTCAGCCGCGGACGGCTCGGGGTGGGCATTCAGGAAGTCGATCAGCAGCTCGCCGATTCATTCGGCCTGAAGCGTCCGGGCGGCGCCTTGGTCGCCTCGGTCGACAAAAACGGTCCCGCAGCGAAAGCCGGCATCAAAGCCGGCGACGTGATTCTGTCGTTCAATGGACACGCGATATCGACTGCCTCCGAACTGCCCGAACTGGTTGCAGACGTGAGGCCCGGTGACATGGCAACGCTCGAAATATCGCGCAACAGCGCTGACAAGCAAATCGAGGTGAAGGTGGGCGAACTCCAGTCCACCCAAGTGGCTTCGGCCGATTCCACCAGCCCGGAGCACGGCCGCCTCGGCGTTGCGGTGCGACCGCTCAACCCGGACGAGCAGCAGCAGGTCGGCACCAAAGGACTGCTGATCGAGCAGGCAAGCGGCCCGGCCGCACGCGCCGGCATTCAGGCCGGAGACCTGCTGCTCGCGGTCAACGGAACGCCGGTCGAGTCGGTGGCGCAATTGCGGGCGCTGGTGGCGAAGTCCGGCAAGACCCTCGCCTTGCTGATCCAGCGCGACGACGGAAAGATTTTCGTTCCGGTCGAGCTTGGAGGCAAGCAGGGCTGAAGCACGCCGGCTTCGCGCGACGGACTGCCGAATCCAGGCGGGCAAGCCCGCTTGGATTTTGCCATTGCCTCCTATTGCGTCGGCACTTGAGATAGGAGAGTGGCCTGCATCGCTCGCCGGCACGCGCATCGCTAAGCTTGTGCAGCGGCCTGCGAGGCAGTTTAGTAAGAACACAATTCGTGAACACGCTTAAGCTCGCCGTATTTGCGATCGTTGCCGCTTTCGGCGGAGCGATCGCGTTCGTGGCTCACTCCGCCGGACGTCCCGAAAAGCGGATGCAATGCTCGCTCGACTGCAAGTCTATAGACAAATTCCTGGCCAAATCCAGAAGCTACCTCGGTCTGTAGCCCGCCTGCGGCGCGACACAGGAGGCGTGCATTGATCCCGGCCATTCTCCTGAGCTTCTTGCTCGGCAGCGCGTCGGCGCTGATCCACTTCGAATCTTTGAAGCTGCTGAGTGATTACCTGCCCCACGCCACGTTGATTGAAACCCGCGCCAAAGTGCTTGCGGCCTTAAGCGGAGCGATGGTCAGTCACCTGCTCCAGGTCTTGCTCTTTGCCGCCGCTTACCATCTGCTGCGGGACAGTTTCGATTTGGGGGGATTCACCGGCCATTTCAAAGACGCATTCTCGAGCTTTTTCTATTTCTCCATCGAGACCTACACCAGCCTCGGCATAGGCGACATCTATCCGTCGGGCAGCCTGCGTCTGGTCGCCGGTATCGAAGCGCTAATCGGACTGCTCATGATCGGCTGGACCGCCTCCTACACCTATATCGAAATGCGGCGCTATTGGGAATAGCGCGCGGCCGGTGCCGGGAGCAATGGAAACAGGACTTTGAAATACCTCAGCGCGTCTGTTCGATTTTCGCGAAAATGCGCTCGCAGCGCTGCCGGTCGAGCGTATCGGTGACGCCGGCCCGGGCGCACCATGCGAGCAGGCGCTCGCCCGCCGTGACAGTGCCGGCGTCCGCGCTTGCCGCGCTGCTGAAGCGCTCCTTCAGTTGTTTTACCTGCAGCGCCAAGCGCTGCTGCTGAAACTCGGGCGGACTATCGAGCCCCAGCGATAGCTCGAGTTCGAGCAGGGCTTCCCGTCGCGATACGGCGCCCTGCTCCATCTGCAGCAGGTATTTTCCCGCCGCGTCGGCATTGGATAGCGCAAGCAGTGCCGCATCGTGCCGCGCCAGCAGCTTTTTCTCCCACGCCGCCGGCAAAGCAGGCAGCGCCGCCCATCGTTCGCGCGCTGCCGCCGACTGCGGCTCCAAGGGCGCCGCGCCGCCGCCCGAGCGCAGCAACACGTCCAGCTCCTCGCACAGACGCTCTTTCGCTGCCAGTGCCTGCCATACCGCGGCTTCGCGGGAACGGGCACGCGCGGACAACATCGCCTCCACCGCCGCCTTCGCCTTGGCATAGCGGGGTTCGAGCTCGCGCAAATCGGGGCTGGACGCACCGGGCTTGGCCCTCCATTGGTCCTGGAGATCGCGCAGCGCGCGGCGGATTTCCTGATCGTCCTTGTCTGCAGCGCGCGCCAACTGCTCCAATTGCTCGCACAGCTGCTGCAGGCCGCGCCTATGCTCGTTCTTGCGGCCGTCCTCTTCCTTGCGCTTGCTCTGGCGCGCATCGAACACCGCATCGCAGGCTGCGCGAAACCGGTCCCATAGTGCGCGTTCGTCGCGCTGCACCAGCGACAAGGTTTTGGCTTCCGCCTGCCATTTCGCCTGGATCGCTTTGACCTGCGACGGCACCTCGCGCTCCATCGCCTTGGCTGCGAGCGCCGTCACTTCGTCGATCAGCGCCTCGCGCCCCGCCTTGGCGCGCTCGCGCGCCGCCGACAGGGCTTCGCGCAGCGGCGCCAGCGCCGCCTTCAGGCGCAGATCGAGTTTTTTCCATGCGCCGGGATCGACGCTGCCCAGGTCGCCTTCGCGCCATGCCCGCTCGGTTTCGCGCAGCCAGCGCTCGATCGCGCGCCAATCGACGGGTTCGGCAAGCAGGGTCGGGGCATGCGCTGACGCCGCTGCGATGAATTCCTCGCGCCGCTTGCGCGCTTCCTTTCTGTGCGCCGCAAGCTCGGAAAAATATCTGGCCGCAGGGGCGTAGGCCTTCTCGCAGGCGCCGTCGAAGCGCTCCCACAGCGCCTTGGGCACGCCCGCATGCTGCTGGTCCAATGCTTTCCATTCGTTGCGCAGCTTCTGCACTTCCAGCGCGAGTTGCGGCGGGTCCAAGGTCTGCGCGCTCGCGGCTTCGGCGCGCTCGCACAACTGCACCCGCGCGTTTTGCTGGCCGAACGATTCCCAGCGCTCGAGTTCGACCAGCTGCTGCACCAGGCGCCCCAAGCGCTGCGTCGTCGGCTTGGGCAAGGTGCCGGCCGCTGTCTTGAGCACCTTGATTTCGTCGGCGGCCGTGCGCGCCGCCTGCACCTGGCCTGCGGCCAGCGCCAGTTCCGCGCTGTGCAGCAGAGCGTGGACCTGCTGCCGCGCGGCGTTCGCTTCCTGTTGCACCGCATGAATCTGCGCCAACCGGCGCTGCTCCACCGTCGTCATCGCAGCCTCGAAGCGGCGTGTCAGCTCCGGCGTACGAATAGAGCGGTCGAGCGCCTGCCACCGCGCCGGCAGTTCCGCATGGTCTATGGACGTGCCCGCGGCAAGCTGCTCGGCCTCGAGCACCAGCGCCAGCGTGCCGGCTGCGGCCTGTAGTTCCTGGTCCCAGCGCTCGATGCGGCTCTCCACCTGAGCCAGCCGCTCGAGCGCCGCATCGTCATTGCATCCCTGCGCCTCGTCGCGCAATGCCGCGAGTTCGGTACGCATCGCGGTCAAGGCCTCCGCGGCGGCCGGTGCCGTAGTTCCCAGCCCCTCCATCCAGGCGCTAAGCCTGCGTTCGAATTGCGTTCGCAGCCGCTGCTCGTTTTGCTCCCGCTCGAACCTGGCCTGAATCGTCTGGCGCGCGGCGTCACAGCGCGCCAGGCGCGCCGCGTCGCTGTCCATGTCCAGCGCCTGCCAGCGGCGGTTGAGTTCGATTACCGCGCTGAGTATCGGCCCCGGCTCCGCCGCCAGCGCCTCGAGTTGCGCGATGACCGCCTCGGCTTCGGCGTCCTGCGCTTGCTGCTGCTTGATCGCATCGATCCGCTGCCGGGCGAGCCTGGCCACGCCGTGGTCCTTGTTCTTCGCCGCCTCGGCAAGTTTACGCAGGCCGTCGGACGAGTACACGCGCTCGGCCGCCGCCATGCGCGTCTCGGCATGCCGGCCGTGCAGGGCGAGTTCCACCAGCGCGGCTTCGTCGCGCATGCTGCCGATCGCGGCGCGGCGACGCTCGGCATCCTGGGCTTGCAGCGCCACTTCGGCGCGGATCGCATCGGTGCAACGGTCGGCCGCGAGCTGCGCCTTTGCGTGCGCGCTGTCCTGCGTTTGCGCCAGCACCCCGCCCAAGGCAGCGGCGAGCACGGGCCGCACGGCGGCATCGGTTTCTTTTTCCCAGGCGGAGGCAAGCGCAGCCAGATCGGCGCAGCGCTGTGCGGCGGCGACGCGCACCTGCGCCGACGGATCGGCAAGCAGCAGTTGCGCGAGCTCTCCCGAGTCCGGAGGCAGCACCCCGACGCCGAGAATGCGCTGCGCAGAGTCGGCATGCTGGTGCAAAGGGGTGCGTGAGAACGGATTGGCGATCATATTTTGATTGCGCTCAGACTTGTCGGGTGCGACCGTTGCCGGAGGATCGAAAAAGGCGCATTCACCCGGTCAACGTGATGGTAACCAAAAAAACGCGTTGCCGGTGCACAATTCTGCACGATCGGTGCAAGGTCGTTTCGCGTTCCTCGTCCCGGACAGCCAATTATCGGGCCAAATCCTCACTTGCGCGGCTTGAGGAAGGTCACGACGTTCGATCCCGGCGCATTCTTGGTCGAACAGCTCCCCTCGCCCACGCCGGCTTCGCGCTCCGCTTCGTGCAGCAGGTTGATGACGTCGACGTAATGTTTTTCCTTGACCATCATCAGCGCCGTGAGACCGCCTTCGTTGCGCGCCAGCACGTCGGCGCCGGCGCGCAGCAGGGTTTCCACTACCGCTGTCTCGCCGTAACCCGCCGCCAGCATCAAGGGCCGCACGCCGTAGCCGATCGGGGCTTCCACGTTCGCGCCGGCGTCTATGAGGACTTGCGCCACGTCGGCAAAGCCGCGATCCAAATCGGCGTTATAGGCGGCTTTCATCAGCGCGCCCCAGCCGCGCTCGTCCGTCGCATTCACGTCGGCGCCGGCGGCAATCAGGGTTTTGACGAGGTCGAGCCTGCCGGCATGAGCGGCCAGCATCAGCGCCGTGGCGCCGTCACCGTTGCGCTCGTTGCAATCGGCGCCGGCGGCAAGGAGCGCGCGCACGCGCTCGGCATCACCGGCGCTCACGGCATCGTGCAGGGAAGCGGACATGCGAATCTCCGTCAGGTCAAATTGATGTAAGGAATCGGGTCTATTGCAGGCGTCATGATAACGGTATCGGCGCGAATTATGCATCCAGCTCCGGATAGCGCCGGAAGATGCCGTCGTTGTTGAATGCGAGCCGCCGCCCCGACGCGGCATAACGCTTGATGCGCGACCGCGCGAACACTTCGTCGTGGAGCGCGCGCAGGCCGGGGCAGATGCGCAGCGCCTTTTTGCTGGCTTTGGGAAATGCATAACGCAAGCCGGCGACTACCTGTGCCATCGACAAGTCGGCATAGCTCAGTTGCTTGCCGACCAGCCATTGGTCGCTCTGCGCATTGCGTTCGATGACGCGCTCGAAATAGCCGAGGAACTTCGGCAGGCGCTGCGCGAGGAATTCGCGGCTGCGGCGCATCGCCGCCGCCTTCTGCTCTTCGTAATAGAACGCGCCGCCGATAGGGTGATGGGTGTCGTGAATCTCGAGCACGAAATCGGCGATAGTCAGCTGCAACTGATGCGTCCAGAGCCGGCCGTCGGCATCGCGCGGCGCGAGCCCCAGCCGCGGACCGAGAAACAACAGGATGTTCGCGGTTTGCCCGATCAGCCTACGGCCGGCTTTCAGAAACGGCGGCGCGAACGGCGGGCGCGCGATCTCGGCGCCGTCGAGAAATTTCATCATCGCCGGCACGCCGCCCCCCTTCTCCTCGGGCACCAGTGCAAGATCGCGGTAATCGGCCCCGCCCTCTTCCAGGGCGAGGCGCACGAATTCGCCGCGGCCTTGTATGCCGGGCCAGTAATAGAGTTCGTATCGCATGTTTGCACCTCCGGCAGGAAACGCTAAATCCGCTTGCCGCAACGCTGGCGGCGATGCCGCCATCCTGAACGGCGCCCCTGGATTCAATTGTACCGGCCCTTTCGCGCGAATGCTGCAGTCCGCGCTGCTGTTGCTGATCAAGTACAATCGCGCAATGTTTGCGCCCATCGTCCCGACCGTAGGCCTCGGCGCGACATTGATCCGAATTCGCCCTGCGGCCCGTCGGCCGCGGAATCCTGGTTGGCTCAGCTATCTGGCGCTGTTCGCGATCGTTGTCAGCGTGGCGCTGGCGGCCTCGCCGGGACTGGGCTATTCAAGCAGCGTGACACCTGGACTGATCGCGCGCTACGCGGCCACATTCGGGCCGGAGGTGAAACTGCGCATCGGCGCCTGGCAGCAGTTCATCCGCTCTATGAAGACGCAGCAAGTGCGGCACCCGGGCGACGATCTGGCACTGCTTGGCCCGGTCAACGTCTTCTTCAACCGCCTGCCCTATGCCGACGATCTGCCGCATTGGGGAGTGGAAGACTATTGGGCGACCCCGGCGGAAATGGTCGCCAGCAATGGCGGGGACTGCGAGGACTATTCGATCGCCAAGTACTTCGCGCTGAAGGAACTGGGCGTGCCGATCCGGCGCCTCAGGATCACTTACGTCAAGGCGGCGAGCCTGAATCGGGCACATATGGTGCTCGCTTACTATCCCGAGCCGGATGCACAGCCTCTGATCCTCGACAATCTCATCGACGAAGTCAAACCCGCATCGCAGCGGCCGGACCTGATCCCCGTGTACAGCTTCAACGACGAGGATCTGCTGATCGCACGCGCCGGCGAGCGCGGTTTCAGCGCCGGCAGTGCTTTGCAAGTGCGCATGTGGCGCGGCTTGCTCGACAAACTCGAGCAGGAACTGAAGTACTGACATCAATCCTATGTTTCGCGGGGTACGATCATGACATTATTCCGGCAATTGTTTTTCGGTGCCTCCGTACTGTTCCTGCTGGTCTTGGCAGGCGTGGAGGCCATCTATTTGTCGAATGCCCGGCTCTACCTGCAGCAACAGCTCGAATCGCACTCGCAGGACGGCGCGACCTCGATTTCGCTGTGGCTCGCTACGGTAAAACCATTCGACGACCCCGCGCTGATCGAGACCGTGGTCGATAGCGCGTTCGACCGCGGCTACTACCAGTCCATCCGCGTAGTATCGGTAAGCGGCAAGACCTTGGCGAACAAGGAGCTGCCCCCCGCGCAGGGCGCGGTTCCCGCGTGGTTTACACGAATGTTTCCCCTGCACCCGCCGACCGCCGAGGCCTTGATCAGCGCCGGCTGGCGCCAGCTCGGGCGCGTGCTGGTGACCAGCCATCCGAATTTCGCCTACCAGCAGCTATGGCATACGGGGGTGCAGACCGTGGCCTTGCTGCTGCTCGTATACGCGCTCGCCCTCGTCGCCCTGCGCGCCTTTCTCGCCACCATACTGCGCCCTCTGCGCGAAATCGAGGAGGCGGCAAGCGCCCTCGGCGAGCGCGATTTCAGGACCATCGCCCTGACGCCGAAGGTGCGCGAGCTCGCGCGTGTGGTCACGGCGATGAACCGCCTGTCGGCCAAAATCAGGCGCGTCATCGAGGACGAATCCGTGCGCGCGCAGGCGCTGCAGCGCGAGGCCTTCCGCGATCCGGTGACCGGCTTGCTCAACCGCCGCGGTCTCGAGCACGAACTGCATGCGCTGTTGCACGCAGAGAGCGACGTGTTCGCCGGGGCATTCGTGCTGCTCGAACTGGAGCGCTTCAAGGAGTTCAACCTGCGCCGAGGATTTCAGCGCGCCGACGAACTGTTGGCGCTGATCGGGCAAGCCGTCGCGCAGGCGTGTGCAGACCAGACCGCGGTCTGTTCGCGCTTCGGCGGAGCGAGCTTTGCGCTGGCTGTACTCAATATCGACGCCGATACCGCCGAGGCCCTGAGCACCGCACTCGGCGCCCGCATCGAAGCAGTCCTGGCGGAACAGGCGCTGAGCGCGGAGATCGAATTCCACTGCGGGGCGGCGCATTTCGACGCCGGCGCGCCGCAGTTGCCCGAGCTGCTCGCGGCAGCGGACCTGGCGCTGAGCCGGGCGCAGGAGAAGGGGTCGAATACCTGTGATCTGATCGCGCTCGCCGAACTCGATCCGCGCGGTCGCGGCTCGCTCGCCTGGCGCAAGGAGATCGGCGAGGCGATCGATTCGGACAAACTGGCGCTATTCACACAGATCGTGCTCAGCCTGCCCGCGGGTGCGCCGCTGCAAAGCGAGATTTTCACGCGCATTGTCGACGACGGCGGCAACACCGTGCCCGCCGCACAATTTCTGCCGATGGCCGCCCGCCACAGCCTGATGCCCCGGCTCGATTGCCGCCTGCTCGAGTTGCTGATCGCCCGGATCGATGCCGGCGCGCAGCTCGCGCCGGCGATTGCCGTCAACATTGCGGCGCAAACCGTGGCCGACGCCACAGCGTGCCGCCGCCTGCTCGAGCTCCTGCAAAGCAGGCCCGACATCGCAGCGCGCCTGGTCTTCGAAATGACCGAATTCGGCGTGATCCAGTCGCCGGCGCTCAGCCTGGCGTTCGCTACAGAAGTCCGCCGCATGGGCGCGCAATTCGCGATCGATCATTTCAGCCTGCACGGTAATTCGCTCAGGCAACTGCATCAGCTGCTGCCGCAATACCTCAAACTCGCGCCGACGTATACGAATGAACTGACGCAAGACCGGGACAGCCGTTTCATCGTGTCATCGTTGATCCGAATTGCGCAGCCGCTCGAAATCGGCATCATCGCCCAGGCGGTCGAGTCCGGATCCCTGATTCTGCTGCTCGCGGAAATGGGCTTTGCCGGGTACCAGGGCTATGCCAGCGGACGGCCGGCGCCCATTGTTTGAGGTTTGAGCGCGGCGCTCGCGGCTGCGGCGGGACTGCGACCTGGCCTCAGGCCTGCGCCAGCAACCGGCTGCAGACCAAGTTGCGGTCGCCGTAGGCATTGTCGGCGCGCCCCACCGGCGGCCAGTATTTGCGCGCGCGCAGGTGCGCAAGCGGATAGGCCGCGAGCTCGCGCGCGTAACGGTGCGGCCAGGCGTCCGCGCATACCATCGCGGCCGTATGCGGCGCGTGCTTGAGCGGATTGTCGTCGCGGTCCAGCTTGCCTTCCTCCACCGCGCGGATTTCAGCGCGTATCGCGATCATGGCGCCGATGAAACGATCGAGCTCCGCCTTGGATTCGCTTTCGGTCGGCTCGACCATCCGCGTTCCCGGTACCGGGAACGACAAGGTGGGCGCATGAAAGCCGTAGTCCATGAGCCGCTTGGCCACGTCTTCGGCGCCGATGCCGCTTGCCTCCTTC
>DATKUQ010000374.1:0-4545 GCA_035530495.1 Burkholderiales bacterium | reverse complement strand
CCGGCAGCAACAGCGACTGAAGCGGCCACGGACAAGGCGCAACAGGCAGTAGCGGCCGGCGCGCAACAGCCCTCCGCCGATGTTCGGCCACCTGCCGCGGAAAAGACGGAACAGCAGGTCCAAGAGGTGGGGCTACGGCTGGCAACCGAGATCTCCACGCCGGCGGCGATCTCCGCGCCGGCGGCCGAGAAACAAGGCAGCGTGAAAGTTCAGGAAGGCGCATCGGGCAGCACTCCCGCGGCGGGCGCGGCCGGGAAACAGCAGCCTTAAGTCGGATCCGCCGCGCGTCAGCGGGCGCATCCTGTTTGTCCGAACTCTGGGAATCATTTTGCTTCCACGCATACCGGCGCGCGTCAGTCTCGTTCTTGTCGGACTGATGTTCCTGCTTCCGTTCCTGAACCCCTACCATTTCTATCCGCTGACCAATTTCTATACCGAGTGGCTGGCGTTTGCTATCGGCGTCGCCGCGCTGGCGCCGTTGGGGGTAAAGCGCTTCTGGGACGAGGTGGAAATACCGACGCTGGCATTGTGGCTGTTTGCCTTCGCCGGGCTGCTGCTGGCGCAACTGGCGCTGCTCGACATCGCCTATCCGGAGATGTCGGTGCTGGGGGCGCTCTACGTGGTCTGGGCGGCATGGCTGATTTGGTTGGGGCGGGTACTGGCGAAATCCTGCGGCATGGAAAAGTTGGCGCTCTTGCTCGCGGCGATGTTGGTGCTCGGCGGCTTGCTCAACGCCGCTGCTGCGGTGGTGCAGTTCTACGATGTAAGTTTCCCGTTCAGCTTTATGGTAGCGAGGTTGGTTCCAAACAGGGGCGCTTATGGCAATTTCGGACAGAACAACCTTTTCGCCGACTATGTGACGCTCGCGCTGATCTCGGCGTTCTACCTGAGGATCAAAGGGCGGCTGACACTGCCTACGACTGCGGTCTGCAGCGCAATCTTTCTTTACGCGCTGGCGCTGTCGGGTTCGCGCTCGACCTGGCTTTATCTTGTCGCGGCGCTGGCGCTCAGCCTCTGGTTTCGTGGCCGCACCGATGCACCCCGGCTGCGGCGCGCCGCCCTGACGCTGGCTGTGCTGTTACCGCTGTTCTGGCTGCTGCAATACGCGATGGCCCGCTATGGTCTGGCGACCCGGATCGGCGTTCCCGTCGCCGGCCACGGGATGGTCACGCCCGACGAGCGCTTTATGGCGGATTTAGCGCAGGGTCTGTTGTCGAAGACGGGTGGTTCGGGCCTGAGCATTCGACTTTATATGTGGCACCAGGCCCTTCTGATGTGGTCCAGGGCGCCCCTGCTCGGCGTGGGCTTCGGCCAGTATGGCGGCGTGTTCTTCCAGCAGGCCGCCGAATTGTCGCGCTACCACATCGCGAACTACGATCGAAATGCGCACAACGCGCTGATGCAATTGCTCGCAGAAACCGGGCTTCTGGGCACGGCGCTGGTAGGTGCCGGGCTGGGGGCGTGGCTATGGGGTTTGCGCCGCCGCCTCGCGGTGACCGCCGAAACCTGGTGGATGCTGTGCCTGCTGTCGGTCTTGTTCGTGCACAGCATGCTCGAGTATCCCCTGTGGAACGCCGACTTCCTCGGTGTCGCCGCGATCCTGCTCGGCATGGGCAGCGAGAGCAACCTGCGCGTGCATCTGTCGGCCTTGTCGCGCCTTGCCTTTCCGGTAATGCTGGCGGCGGGGTTCTTCGCGCTGGGCAGTGTGCTGCATGCCTACCGCGACCTGGAACAACTCCTGTATCCGCGCGTCCTGCCGAAGAACCTGGCCGAGATTCTGGCGCGCAACGAGGGCTTGCTGAATGTGGACCGCAACTCCCTGCTCGCGCCGTATGTAGAGCTGACCTACGCGGGCATCATCGTCCCCGATCGCCGCAATCTAGAGGACAAGCTCGCGCTGGCCCGGCGCGTACTGCGCTTTGCGCCGGTACCCGGAGTAGCCTACCGTCAGGTGCTGCTGCTGGGCTTGAACGGCCAGCGCCAAGCCGCGCTGCTGCAATTGGACCGGGCCGTTGCGGTGTTTCCGTCCCGGCTGAAAAACTTCGTGCCCCTCGCCGAGCAAGCGGCGCAACGGGAACCCGCGGCGCTCGGCGAAATTGTGAAAGCGGCCAAGGAGAAGCTAAAGCAGGTTGACAGAAACGGGAGGTAAGTTCAGGATTTGTCTATAAAAGGCGAGTTGATGAAAGCAAATAGCCCAAAATCGCGCAGTGCCGAGGCCGCGAATTACCGATATTCCTTATGACTGCATCCCCCTTTCGTTCCGATAATTCCGCTCCCGGCTTGTCCGGCTTAGGGTGAACCCATGGCTAGGCCAGAGAAAATTCGCATTGGCAGTCTGCTCGTACAGGAAAAGTTGATTTCGCAGGAACAGCTCGATCTGGCCCTCGAGCAGCAAAAACAAAGCGGCCGCAAACTGGGCCGGGTGCTGGTCGAAAACGGCTTCGTCGCGGAAGAGGGCATTTCCGAGGCACTGGCCAAGCAACTGAGGATTCCCTTCCTCAATCTGAAGCATTACAACGTCAACCCTGCGGTGGCGCGCACGCTGCCCGAGATGCAGGCGCGACGTTTCCGCGCCCTGTTGCTTGAGGACCGAGGCAGCACCTACCTGGTGGCGATGGCCGATCCCACCGATCTGTTCGCTTACGACGAGATTGCGCGCCAGCTCAAGCGCGACATCGAGCTGGTTCTGGTCAACGAGAGCCAAGTGCTCGAGACCATAGACCGCATCTACCGGCGCACCGAGCAGATGACCGATCTCGCGCGCGAGCTGGGCGCGGACATGGGAGATGCCGTGGATTTCGGCATGCTCAGCGTCCAGCCGGGCGTGGAGGATGCGCCGGTGGTCAAGCTGCTGCAGACCATGTTCGAAGACGCGGCGCAGGTGAACGCGTCCGACGTGCATATCGAGCCGCAGGAAGGTCTGCTGCAGGTCCGCTTTCGCATAGACGGCATGATGCAGCTGCAGACCGAGTCCGACATCAGGATTGCGCCTGCGATGGTGCAGCGGGTCAAACTGATGGCGGGCCTGGACATATCGGAAAAGCGCCTGCCGCAGGACGGGCGTTTCAACGTGCGCATCGGGGAAAAGCGCGTCGATGTGCGCATCTCGACCATGCCCACGCAATACGGCGAATCGGTGGCCATGCGCCTGCTCAATCGCAACACCGGAATCCAGGGCCTGAAAGGGCTGGGCATGCCGCCGCAATTGCTTGAGCGCCTGCAGCAGATCATCCGTCGCACCACCGGAATGGTGCTCGTGACCGGGCCGACCGGTAGCGGCAAGACCACCACGCTGTACGCCGCGCTCAACGAAGTGAACACAATCGACAAGAAGATCATCACGGTGGAGGACCCAATCGAATACCGCCTCCCCGGCCTCAACCAGGTGCAGATAAACGAGAAACTGGATCTGACCTTCGCCCGCGTGCTGCGCTCGACGCTGCGCCAGGACCCCGACATCATCCTGGTAGGCGAGATGCGCGATCCGGAAACCGCGCAGATCGGCCTGCGCGCCGCGCTTACCGGCCACATGGTGTTCTCGACGCTGCACACGCGCGATGCCGCGAGCACGCCGATCCGCTTGATCGACATGGGCGCGCCGCGCTACATGGTGGCCTCTTCGCTGCAGGCGGTGATCGCGCAGCGGCTGGTGCGGGTGAATTGCGCGAGCTGCGCCGAGCCCTATGAACCGTCGGAGCAGGAATTGCAGTGGCTCGCCGGCAGCGTGCGCGACGACGGCAAGCCGGCGCAGATGATGCGTGGGCGCGGCTGCCAGTTCTGCCATCTTACCGGCTATGCGGGACGCACCGGGGTGTACGAAATGCTGGAAATGGACGCGGCGCTCACGGCCGCCGTGAATCGCGAAGACACGACCGAATTTGCCCGGCTTGCGGTCGAGCACATGGCGGGCAGGAGCATGCGCCATCATGCAGCGCAACTGGTATTTGCCGGCAGGACTACGCTGGCCGAAGCGATACGCGTCAGCTCCGAGCTCGAGGACTGATGCCGCATTTCGCATACAGGGGAAGGAATGCCAGGGGCGAACTGGTAAGCGGCGTGCTCGAGGACGACGATTCGGGTGCCGTCGCCGACCAGCTGGTCAATACTGGAATTTCGCCCATCGATATCGCGCCGACCGGCGCACCGAGCACGGCGCGCAGTGAGAGCTCGTTCGGGCGCCTGTTCGCCCAGAGCGTCAGCCTCGACGACAAGCTCTTGTTCAGCCGCCAGATATACACGCTGCTCAAGTCCGGCGTGCCCATCATGCGCGCGCTTGCCGGCTTGCAGGAATCGGCCAAGAGCGTCGCCATGGCAAAGGTGATCCAGGATCTGCGCACCAGCCTGGACAGCGGCCGCGACCTCAATTCCTCGATGCGCCGCCACCCCGAGGTTTTTTCGCAGTTCTTTGTAAGCATGGTGCGTGTGGGCGAGATGTCGGGCAGCCTGGAGGAAATATTTCTCAGATTGTTCAACCATCTCGAGTTCGAGAAGGACATGAAAGAACGCATGCAGCAGGCGCTGCGCTACCCGATGTTCGTCATGGTG
>DATKUQ010000373.1:0-4393 GCA_035530495.1 Burkholderiales bacterium | reverse complement strand
GGCACCACGGCGAGCGAAACGTCGTCGGCCGAGCCGCGCGACCAGACGCCGGCGATCGCAATCGTGCCCATGAGCGAGCGATGCGTGTGCATGCATCCCTTGGGCTGGCCGGTCGTGCCCGAGGTGTAAGGCAAGGCTGCGAGGTCGTCGGGCCCGGCCAGGTGCTCAGCCGGCGTGCGCGCGGCTGCCAGCGCCTCGCCCCAGCCGGCGATGCCGGACGCCGACGCCGGCGCCGGCGCCGGCAGCTTGAAGAAATCCGGCAGCGGCAGGTCGGTGGCGGGGTCGAGGTAATCGGCGTAATTGGCCCAGATGATGCGCTCTAATCGTTCTGCGCCCCGCCCGGCGAGCAGCGGCGCGATGCGCGGCAGCAGTTCGTGGCCGCAGATCGCCAGCTTCGCCCCGGCGTCAGAGACATAGTGCGCGAGTTCCGCGGTGAGGTTCATCGGATTGATCGGCACCACCACCGCGTCGGCGCGCAGGATGGCGTAATAGGCGACGACGAACTGCGGGCTGTTCTGCATGTAGAGCATGACCCGGTCGCCGCGGCGCACACCGCAGTCCTGCTGCAGATATCCGGCGAGCGCGTCCACCTGCGCCTTGAGTTCGGCGAATGTCAGCTGCCCGCCGTAGAAGAACATCGCGGTCTTGCGCGGGTAGCGCGTGGCCGCGACTTCGAGGTTGTAATAAAGGCTGGTCTCGGGCAACGGGAACTGCTTGGGCACGCCCATGGGCCAATGCGCGTAGTGCCTGTCCTGCACGTTTCTCCTCCTGCGATTTCGTCCCGCGCGGCGGGACCGTTTCTTCTTTTGCGGCTCAGTCGTACTGCCGCGTCACCCATTCGGCGACGCAGGCCGGCCTGTCCGCCCCTTCGCGCTCCACGGTCACGCCCCAGGTCAGCTGCGTCCCGCCCTTGATGGGTTCGAATTTGTTGAGTACGAAACGCCCGCGGATGCGCGAGCCCGCCGGTACCGCATCGGTGAAGCGCACCCGGTTCAGTCCGTAGTTGAGCCCCATCTTCATGCGGCTCACGTCGACCGCGCTCTCCAGCAGGTGCGACAGCAGCGACAGCGTGAGAAAGCCGTGCGCGATCGTGCCGCCGTAGGGCGATTCTCGCTTGGCGCGCTCCGGGTCGATATGGATCCATTGCGGATCGACGATGGCGCTGGCGAATTGGTCGATGCGCTCCTGGCCAACTTCGAACCAGGGTGAAACCCCGACCTCCTGGCCGACATGCAGATGTAATTGCGTAATATCGTTCATAGGCCGGCATTTTGCCATGAAACGCGCGAGCGAACGCCGCGGCGATTGCGCCCCAGGCCGAAGCGCAGCACAATGCATACGCGGAAGGGAGCGTGCCCCCTCCGCTGCGGTACACTTCCAGTCCGTCCGCAACCAGCGCGAAAGGCCCCGAGCATGCCCGCCACCGCGAAACTGTTCCTCGTAACCGGCTGCATCGCCGCCCTGCTGGCGATCGCATTCGGCGCGTTCGGCGCGCACGCGCTGAAAGCGCGCATCGCGCCGGAGCTGATGCCGGTGTACAGGACCGGCGTCGAATATCACTTTTACCATGCGCTGGGGCTGATACTCGTCGGCCTGGCCGCGTTTCACCTGCCCGAGTCCGCCTACCTGCGCGGCGCGGGCTGGCTCATGCTGGCCGGTATCGTATTGTTTTCCGGCAGCCTCTACCTGCTGGCGCTCACCGGCATACGTTGGCTGGGCGCGATCACCCCGTTTGGCGGCACCGCCTTCATCGTCGCCTGGGCGCTGTTCGCAACGGCGGTCATCAAGGCCTAGAACCGGTTTCAAAGTGACGGTTTCGAAAGATGTCATTCCGAGCAACGCGAGGAATCTGCTGTTAAATTGAACAAGAAGCAGATTCCTCGGCCAAGGGCCTCGGAACGACTGTTCATTGTGAAATAGGTTCTTAGGGAAGGAAACCAAATGGAACGCAAGCGAACCGGCATCGTCCTTTTCAACGACATCGAGGTGCTGGATTTCTGCGGTCCCTTCGAGGTGCTCTCGGTGACGCGCCTCGACGAAGCGCGCCGCCGCGACCAGCCCTCGCCGTTCGAAGTGTTGCTGGTTGCGCAAAACGCCGCGGCGGTGACCACGACCGGCGGCATGAAGGTCCTGCCACACGCGAGCTTCGACGACTGCCCGCCGCTGGATATTCTGCTCGTGCCCGGAGGCTGGGGCACGCGCGCCGAAATGAAAAACGAAGCCATGCTGGCCTTCGTCAAAGCGCGCGCGGCCCAGGTCGAAACGCTGACATCCGTCTGCACCGGATCGCTGATCCTCGGCAATGCCGGCCTGCTCGACGGCTTGCGCGCGACGACGCACTGGCGTTCGCTCGGCCTGATGCAGGAGTCGTTTCCGCACGTCCTCGTCGATACGCAATCGCATGTGGTCGAGGACGGCAGAGTGCTGACCTCGGCCGGCATCTCCGCCGGCATCGACATGGCGCTGCGGCTGGTCGTGCGCTATTGCGGCGAGCCGGTCGCGCGCGCGACCGCGCGCCATATGGAATACCCGTTTCCCGAATCGAACGCGCGGCGCGTGCAGGTATAAGCAAGCGGCGGCGGCCGACGCCTTGTCGTTTACGCCGCGCGCAAGAACTGCTCCACTTCCTCCCGCGTCGGACTGCCGTTGCGGCCGCCCGGCCGGGTGCATTTGATCGCCGCGGCCGCGGCAGCGAAGCGCAGCGCATCCACGCTCGCCTCGCTGCGGGCCAGCTCGAGCGCGAAAGCGCCGTGGAACACGTCGCCCGCGGCAAGCGTGTCGACCACGGACACGGCGAACGCGGGAAGATGGCGCAAACCGCCGGCCTGGCCGGCCTCGATCCAGGACAGGCCGCGCTCTCCCTGAGTCACCGCCGCGAAGCGCGCGCCCTGCGCAAGCGCCCAGCGCAGTCCGCCTTCGATGTCGCCGGCGCCGGCGAGACAGCCGAGGCCCGGTTCGGAGAACAGCACGTACTCGGCCTCCCCCGCAAGCGTCTGCAGCGTCGCGGATTCCGCCGTGTCGGCGTCGAGCACGCCCGGGATGCCGCGGCGGCGTGCGGCCCGCAGCGCGGCGAGCGCGCCTTGCGGCCAGCGCACGTCCGCGAGCAGCGCACCGGCTGAGTGCAGCTGCTTCAGCGGCAGCCAGTCGGCCGGCGCCTCGAGCGCTGTGCCGCGATAGCCCACGATCAGGCGCTCGCCACGCGCGTCGATCAGGATCGCCGATGTGGACGAAGTCAGCCCGGCGAAGCGGCGCAGGCCGCGCACGTCCACGCCCGCCGCCTGCAGTTGCGCGCGCATGAGCGCGGCGATGCCGTCTTTGCCGGCCGGACCCCAGAAATGCGCCGCGCCGCCCAGCCGCGCGATCGCCACCGCGGCGTTCGCCGCCATGCCGCCGCCGACTTCGGCGTAGGCCTGCGCCCGCACTTTGGCGCTATCCCGCGGCCACGCCTCTACCGTGAACACCCGGTCGAGCGCGCTGTGCCCGACGCAGATTACCTTGGCCATGCCGCTGCGCCTGGCGTAAGCGGGCGTTTCAGTCGCGGTAGGACGAATCGATACGGTCAAGCCGACGCAGCAGCGCGGGCCAGGCGAGCATGCCGCCCAGACCCTTGGTCACTGCTTTGGCCTGCGCCTGGGCGCCGGCGATGATTTGCGGATGAATCGGAATCAGCTCCCCGCCGCCAGCCTGCGCGCGCACTTGTATCGTGCACGCCGCCTCGAACACGTACATCGAGACAAACGCATCGGCGATGGTCTCGCCGACAGTCAGCAAGCCGTGGTTGCGCAGCATCAGGAACGTTCTGTCGCCGAGGTCGGCCGTGAGGCGCGGCTTTTCCTCGTCGCGCAATGCCACGCCCTCGTAGTCGTGGTAGCCGAGGCTGGCGAGGATGAATATCGACTGCTGCGACAGCGGCAGCAGGCCCGCCTTCTGCGCCGACACCGCCACCCCGTTCAGGCTGTGGGTGTGCAGCACGCAGGCGATGTCGTGGCGTGCGCCATGGACCGCGCTGTGGATGGTGAAGCCGGCAGGATTCACCGGAAACGGCGACCCCGCGAGCTTATTCCCCCGGCCATCGACTTTGATCAGGCTGGAGGCGGTGATTTCCTCGAACATCATGCCGTAGGGATTGATGAGGAACGCGTCGGCGGCGCCGGGCACGCGCGCGCTGATGTGAGTGAACACGAGATCGTCCCAGCCGAAATCCGCCACCAGGCGGTAACACGCGGCAAGGTCCACGCGGACCGCCCATTCCTCTGGCGAAACCTTGGATTGCATCGACGGAATTTCAAGCTGGCTGCGCGCGTTCATCTTTCCCTCCTCCAAAGCTGCATCCCGTGGATGCGTACAGGCTACGATCGAATACCGGCTTATGCTGATCGACCGGCGCAGTCCA
>DATKUQ010000372.1:0-11146 GCA_035530495.1 Burkholderiales bacterium | reverse complement strand
ATCGCGCCGCCCGGAAATAATGCTGTCGACATGAGCCTCGGCCGCCAGCCAGTCGTCCAGGTCGCGCCCATGAATAAATCCGCGCCGCGCGAAACGCGCATACGCAACCTCCTCGATCAGGCGTTGGCGCTCTTCGACGTTGATCGGGGACGGTTCGCTTGATGATGTGCCCATGCTCCGCTCCTTCCTTGCTGCAGTCAAAGTACCGGACTGCGCGCTGGCTCTCGACGAGCATGTTTGCCGCCGCCAGTCCCTGGCCCTCCGTGCGACGTCGCTTGCCCGCGTAAGCGATCGAGCCCAGTATGGACGGGCGCTGTTTCGCTATGTTGACCAAAATCACAGTGCGCGGCCTTAGCTGCCTTTGATAAAGCTCAATTGCGCAATGGTTTGCTCCACTAGCATGTACAGGCGGACTGGCTGGCGCCGAGGACTTGAACGCGAAAGCCTGAGGTGGCGGCAAACGGCGGCGACCGGAAAGCCGGTTCATGGAATCGGCGGGCGTCACCGCTCGCGCCAGTCAGGTCCCGAAAGCGTCATGCCGCAATGACTGGGGAAGCCCATGGAGATCCGCGTCGAATGCTATGCCGGCTACCGCAGCGAAGAGGAGCCGCGCGCGTTCTGGCTCGGCGAGCGGCGGCTGAGCGTTATGGAGTTGCTTGACCGCTGGCTTGCACCGGCATCCCGCTGCTTCAAGGTCAAAGCAAGTGATGGTGATCTATACATTCTGCGTTACGACGAGGTGCGCGGCATATGGGAGCTCGGCGCATACACGCGAGCGCAGGCCGCCGGCCCGAGCTGCTTAGCCCCGGCGCGAGGCGGCGCGCCGGGGAAATATCTGCATTGAGGGAGCCGGCAATCGATGACGGGCGCCGACCGCGTCGCGCCCCCCCGTAAGCGCCGGCAACAGACGTTGCGCACCTGCCCAGGCAGGCAGGTGAGATTGGGACAGGGGCTGACTCGCAAACGAGCGTCTGCCCCCCTACACATTCGGCCAGTTCCGGGGGGCGCTTCGGTGATTTTGAAACAGCCCCCGAACTGAGCGGCAAGCTATTTGATGGTGAGCTTCTTCGTTTCGGTGCCGGCTTTTTTCGGCAGGGTCAGCTTGAGCACGCCATCGCTATACTCGGCTTGCGCTTTGGTATCGTCGATGTCGTGGCCTAGAGTGAAGCTGCGGAATTGCTTGCCGTAGTAGCGCTCGCTGCGCACCAGCTTTTTGCCCTCTTTTTCTTCCTTTTCGTGCTTGACTTCGGCGGTAATGGAAACTTGGTTGCCGTCGATCGAGACCTGGATGTCGTCTTTTTTTACGCCGGGAACGTCGGCCTTGACCGTGTAGGCCTTATCCGCTTCCGATATCTCGAGTTTGATCTCGGGTTCGGCTTCCAGGCCCTGGAACACCGGTCTTAGCATGAAGCCTTTGAAATAGTCGTTCATGTCCCGGAACGGGTCCAAGCGCGCCATTTCGCTGAACGGATCCCAACGAGTGAGGTTTGCCATGATGAGCTCCTTTCGTGATTGATATAAGCTTTGTTGCCCTACGCTTGTCTATTTGAGACGGGATGCGGCACGCTCTATCGCCTCCCGCAATTCTTTCCACGCCTTGTCCGCGCCCCCCTTCAGATCCTCCCAGGCCGACTCCCCGTGCTGGCGCAGTTCCCGCAGATTGTCTTGCGCGACTGCGCGCTTGGCCGCGAGGGCTTCGAGTTGTACCTCGAACTCGGCGCGGATATCGGCCTTCGTTTCTTTCGCTTTGGCCCGCAATTGTTCGAGTTTCGCGTCCCATTCGCCGAGCTGAGTCTCGAGCTTTTGCTGAAATGCCTGTTTCGGACTCGGTTTGGCGCTATCGGTCGGGCGCGGCGCTTGTTTGAGGCGGTACTCGATTTCCGCTTCTGCTTCGAGCCAATCGGCAGTCGGGTCGCCCTGAGCGAATCCGCGGCGTTCGGCACGGTAATAAGCCGCTACCGCAACCATCTCGCGGTGCATTGCAGGCGTGTAGACCGGCTTGTCCGGGGAGGCCGGCGATTCGGCGTGGCGCTTGTCCATGAGGCTTTCTCCTCTTGCCTGCCACTACGTTACGCTGTCCCAAGACAGTCGACGTGACAATAATCAAAAAGAGCCGAAGTCGGCGGCAGCAAACGCGCTTTACCTCAAGCGGCTTCAGGTTTCGGCGGGAGATCCTCCGGGCGCAATGCCGGCGCCGGGCTCGATGGCCACGCGCACCGCATCGTCCACGTCCTCGAGGAACACGAACTCCAGCTTTTTCTTGGCCTCGTCCGGCACTTCCTCGAGGTCCTTGCGGTTGCGTGCGGGCAGGATCACCCGGCTGATGCCGGCGCGCATTGCCGCCAGAACCTTTTCTTTGATGCCGCCCACGGGCAGCACCAGGCCGCGCAAGCTGATTTCGCCCGTCATTGCGGTGTCCGTGCGTACCTTGCGCTCGCTGAACAGCGACGCCAGCGCGATGAACATCGCCACGCCGGCACTCGGGCCGTCCTTCGGAATCGCGCCGGCGGGAACGTGGACGTGCACGTCGGAGCGCTCGAACGCCGCGGCGTCGATGCCAAGGCTCGCGGCGCGCGACTTGACCAAAGTGAGCGCTGCCTGGGCGCTCTCCTTCATCACATCACCGAGCTGTCCGGTCAGAATCAGCTTCCCGCCGCCCGCGTTCTTGCTCGCCTCGATGAACAGGATGTCCCCGCCTACCGGCGTCCAGGCGAGTCCGGTGGCCACGCCGGGCATTGCCACGCGCAGCGCCACTTCGTTCTCGAACTTGGCCGGGCCGAGAATTTCGGCGAGATCGTCCGCCTCGATCTTCGCTTTGCTCAACTCGCCTTCCGCGATTTTTACGGCGACCCGGCGGCACACGGCGCCGATCTGGCGTTCGAGCGAGCGCACCCCGGCCTCGCGCGTGTAATCGCCGATGATGGCAGTGAGCGCCGCGTCGGAAATCTCGAGTTGCTCCGCCGCGAGGCCGTTGTCCTTTAGCTGGCGCTTCACCAGGTAGCGGCGCGCGATCTCGAGTTTTTCTTCCTGCGTGTAACCCGGCAGGTGCACGATTTCCATGCGGTCGCGCAGCGGCCCGGGAATGGTGTCGAGCACGTTGGCCGTAGTGATGAACAGCACGCGCGACAGGTCGTAGGGCACCGCGAGGTAGTTGTCGCGGAACGTGTTGTTCTGCTCCGGATCCAGCACCTCGAGCAGCGCGGACGAAGGGTCGCCGTGGATGCCGGCGCCGACCTTGTCTATCTCGTCGAGCATCATGACGCAGCCGCGCGTCCCGGCTTTCTTGAGCGCCTGGATGACGTTTCCCGGAAGCGCGCCGATGTAGGTGCGGCGGTGGCCGCGGATCTCGGCCTCGTCGTGCACCCCGCCGAGCGACACGCGCACGAACTTGCGCCCGAGCGCGCGGGCTATGCTCTGGCCGAGCGAGGTCTTGCCCACGCCGGGCGGACCGACGAAGCACAGGATGGGTCCATGACCGTCCGGGTTGAGTTTGCGCACCGCGAGGAATTCGAGAATGCGCTTTTTCACCACCTCCAGGCCATAGTGGTCCTCGCCCAGAATGCGCCGCGCCTCGGCGATGTCGATGGTGCCGGTCTCGGGCGCCTTCCACGGCACTTCGATCAGCCAGTCGAGGTAGGTGCGCACCATCGAGTATTCGGACGAGCCGTCGGACATGCGCTCCAGGCGCTTCAGTTCCTTGGTCGCATGCTTTTCCACCTCTTCCGGCATTTGCGCGTCCGCGATGGCTTTGCGGAGTTCGGCGATCTCGGCGGCATTGCCCTCTTCGCCTTCGCCGAGTTCCTTCTGGATCGACTTGAGCTGCTCGCGCAGCAGATACTCGCGCTGGCGCTCATCCATGCTCGCCTTCGTGCGTTCGTCGATTTCGCGCGACAGCCGCAGCACTTCGAGGCGCTGCGCCAGCAGATCCAACACGGCGTCCAGGCGCCGCTGCAGATCGACGGCTTCGAGCAGTTTCTGTTTCTCCGGCGCCTTGATATCCATCAGGCCGGCGACCATGTCGGCGAGCGCCGCGGCCGAACCGATGTTCTGCACTGCGCCCACCAGTTCCTGCGAGGCCTGCGGCATGAGCTGCAGCACCTCGAGGGAGCGCTCTTTGAGCTGCATGAAACGCGCCTCGATTTCCTTGCCGGCAGCGTCGGGCTCTTCTATCAGGCCCACGCGGGCCGCCATGAAGGGATAGCCTTCGAGCATTTCGATCACGCGAAAGCGCTGCTGGCCCTGACAGATGACGTGATGCGCGCCGTCCGGTGTGGTGACGTAACGCAACACGTTTGCGCGCGTTCCCACGAGGTACAGATCTTCCAGAGCCGGACGATCAATTTCCGGATTGCGCTGCAGGATGATGCCGACGGGCCGCTCGGTCTTGACCGCCTGCTGCGCGCCCGCGATCGAACTGTCGCGGCCGACGGTGATCGGCAGGATCATGCCCGGGAACAGCACCATATTGCGCACTGGCACGATGATGAGCGCATCGTCGGGCAGGGCGAGCGCGCCGCCCGCGCCTTCGAGCGCTGCGTTTGCAGCGGCTGCTGCGTCTTGGGTTTGTGTTTTATCGAGTTGCATGATGTTGTCGCTCATGTCAGGCGGCGCATGGTCAGAACCAGGCAGCCGTGTTCCAGCCGCTGGTCGATCAGCGCAAACTCGCCGGCTGGCAGGGTGATGCGGCGTTCGAATTGCCCATAAGGAATCTCCAGTCGATGAATCGCCGCACGCCGGGAATTGGCCGGCAGGGAGCGTTCGCCGCGCACGACAATGGCGTTTTGCGCGAGCACGACTTCGAGCTGCTGCGCAGCGACGCCCGGCAGGGCGACCAGCAGCCTGAGCTCGTCCCCGCTCTCGTACAAGTCGACGGGCGGTTCCCAGCGCGGCGCGCCCTGGACCACGCCGATGTGGAAGAAGCGGCGCTGCAGCCGCTCGGCGTCCTGCAGCAGTTCCAGTGCCTCGGCCCACATCCATGATCTCGGATCGCGCGATCGCATAGCCAATATTCCTCGTTTATTCAGGATAGTATGAGTCCCGCCTTCGCCGCTCACTTGATCCCGGTCACAGTTAATATGCGGGCGTGTCGCACCCAATACAAGTCTCTGGGGCGTTGTCTCTAGCGGCGTTGTACTTGGGCGGGAATGCAGGCGAAAAAAAACCCCGGGACTGGCCCGGGGTGTAGGTTGCCCCGAGGTTGCCCTGGGGCCGCTGACAGAAGGAGGAGGAGGAAAACTGTCAGCGTTTCTCTGAAGAGAGCTTAGGCAGCTTTCTTTTTGCCCGCTTGTTTCACCACGGTAGCGGTGGCGGCAGTAACATTGGCTTCGGCCATGTCGGTGGCTTGCTTCACCACCTTGGTGAAACTGTCGTAGGCGGAGTTGGCGGCAGCCATGGCGGATTTGACCGCGGCCACTGCGACGTCCGAACCGGCCGGCGCATTCTTGCTCAGCTTGTCCATCAGCGAAACGACGGTCTTGTTCATTTCGGCAGCCTGGGTTTCCGCCAGCTTTGTGACTTCGGCTTGGGTCTGGGTCGCGACTTCGTACACATTGCGCGAGTAGGCGATTACTTTTTCCAGTGCCGGCTGGGCCGACGTCGCGCTCAGGTTGACGAGCTCTTGCGCATCCTTGACCGACATCAGCGCCTTGGCTTGGCTGACGCCGTCTTCGAACGCCGCTTTAGTGGTGTTGAAGTTCAGTGCGGAAAGGCGCTCGAACGCGGCGAACTGGGCTTGGGCAATGGTGAACAGGGCATCTACGCTGGCTTTGTTGGCGGCAGCAAATTGTTCGGGGGTGGCGTACATTTTTAATCTCCAAATAAGTTACGAAACGGGGGTACTTACATTCTGGTGCAATCCCTCGCAACTGAGAAGATATTGCACTGCAACAATTTGAATTTTACACCCAACTTATTGCATGTCAAGTAGTTTTTCTAAGTTCTTGATCCCGCGTTGATGTATTGCACAAACTTTAGCTAAATCACGGTATTCGATAAATTTAGCGGCCATTCGTATCGGACCCGTGCCTATAAGATAGATATAAAACATGCACTTACGTTTCCAGGCATCAAGGCGTGCGAGCAGGCGGTTTAGCCTGGTCATATTTATCGGGGTTTCTGCCCGCCCAAGGCGGTCTGTCGGCGGCTGAGTTGATATACTGCGCGGCTTTCGAGCGCGGACATGCGTACTTCTCCCCTCCCTCACAGCGATCGTGCGGCGGCTATGCCTGTCAAGAGCAGCGCCGGGCGGCTTTGGCTGCAGGCTATGCCCGGGCTATTCGTGCTGCTGTGGAGTACCGGTTTTGTCGGCGCAAAATTCGGCCTGCCCTACGCCGAGCCGCTTACCTTCCTGTTGTTGCGCTTCACCCTGGTGGTGGCGCTGATGCTGCCGCTGGCGCTAACGATGCGCGCGGCTTGGCCGGGCACCTTGAGCCAGGCCGGACATGTCGCTGTAGCCGGGGTGTTGATGCAAGGCGGCTATCTTGGCGGCGTGTTTTGTTCCATTCATCTGGGCATGTCCGCGGGCGTGACCGCGCTGATCGTCGGCGTACAGCCGATCCTGACTGCCTTCGCCAGCGCGCCTCTGTTCGGCGAAAAGTTGCGCGCGCGGCAGTGGGCAGGTCTCGTGCTCGGCTTTGGCGGGGTGTTGCTGGTGATACTGGGCCGCTCGACGCTGTCGGGCATTACCCCGGTGACGCTGGCATTGTCGCTGCTGGCGCTTGCTTCCATCACCGTCGGCACCTTGTACCAGAAGCGGTTCTGCGGGGCCGTGGATCTGCGCACCGGCTCGGTGATTCAGTTCTGCGCCGCGGGCGCAGTACTGCTGCCCTTGGCGCTGGCGTTCGAAACCATGCGCGTGCGCTGGACCGCGGAATTCATTTTCGCCCTGGCCTGGTTGACACTGGTGTTGTCGATCGGCGCGATTTCCCTGCTGTACATCCTCATCCGCACGGGTGCTGCGACCAGGGTGACGAGTCTTTTCTATCTGGTTCCGCCGGTCACGGCGCTCATGGCCTATGCCATTTTCGGAGAGACGCTCAGCGCTGTCGCAATGGCGGGGATGGTGCTGGCGGCGTGCGGCGTCGCACTGGTTGTTTATCGGCGCCAATAGAGGCCGTGCAGATTAATATTCACGGACTCGGCACGAGCGCAGCCCGGCCGTTGACCGGCGCCGCGGAATCGTTTATAAAGCAAACGGTCGTTTGTTTTTCTTCTGGTCCGCACCTGATGGCACAAACCCTACGCCTGCCACGCAGCGACAATCGCTTGCCGCAAATCCTGGACGAGGCGGCGCGGCTGTTCCGCGAGAAAGGTTATGCCGCCACTTCGATGCGCGACATCGCCGCGGCAGTGGACATGCTGCCAGGGTCGCTGTATTACCATTTCGCAGCCAAGGAAGACCTGCTGGTCGCGGTGTACGAGGAAGGCGTGCGGATGATCACCGAAAAGGTGCGCGCCGCAGTCGCGCGGCATGAGGAGCCCTGGCAGAGCTTGGAGGCCGCGGCCGTGGCGCACTTGGAGGCACTGCTCAAGACCGGCGATTACGCGTTGGTCGTGATCCGGGTGCTGCCGCAGGATGTGCCCAAGGCGGCGGCGCGCCTGGTAAAACTGCGCGATGGCTACGACAGGCTGTTCGCCGAACTGGTGGCGGCCTTGCCGCTGCCGCCCGAGACCGACCGCCACAGCTTGCGCCTGCTGCTCCTGGGCGCGCTCAACTGGAGCCAGCACTGGTTTCGCGAAGACGGCAGGAGCTCCCCGCGCAGCATCGCGCGCAGCTTTCTCCGCCTGCTGCGCGACGCGCAGCAGGCATGAACCAGGTGAAACCCGATCGAGGCCGCGCAGCATGACTACGCATCCGCCGAAGGTTCTGGTCACCAAAATCGGTCTGGACGGCCACGACCGCGGCAGCCGCGTGGTCGCCTCCTGCCTGCGCGATGCGGGCATGGAAGTGGTGTACACGCCGCCGTGGCAGGACATCCCGGCGGTGGTCAAGCTTGCGCTGGAGGAGGACGTCGATGTGATCGGTGTGTCCTCGCTCGCCACCGACCACCTGATCGTGCCCAAGCTGATGCAGGCGCTGGGCGCGGCCGGGCTGCAGGATATCGCGGTCGTCGTCGGCGGCATCGTGCCGGACGCGGACGAGGCGATGCTGCTGGACGCCGGCGTCGCGAGGGTATTCCATCCGGGCAGCGCGCTCGATGACATCGTGGCCGAGATCGGCCGCCTTACACACGCGCGGCGCGCCGCGAACGCTTAAAAGGGAGGCGCAGATGAACAAGCCCTTGGGTGCCGCCAAGCTATCGGAGTACGAACCGGGGTCCGGGCGCTGGCAGCGCGAATACGCCGCAAACGTGGGCAGCGACCAGCCCACGCGCAACCGTTCCGGCATCGAGGTCAAGCCTTTGTACACACCGCAGGACTGGCAGCGCGATTATGCGACCGAACTCGGCTATCCGGGCCAGCCGCCTTACACCCGCGGCATTTACGCGAGCATGCACCGCGGCCGTACCTGGAGCCAGCGCCAGCTGATCGGACTGGGCACGCCGCGCGACTACAACGCGCGCCTGCTCGAGATGATCGCGCAGGGCACCACTGCGGTGTCGCTGATACCGTGCAATTCGGTGTTCCGCGGCTACGACATGGACGAGGTGCACGCGGAACTGCTGGGCACCTGCGGTGTGGTCGCGAATACGGCGGAGCACATGGAGCAATGCCTTGCAGGCGTGGACCTCGCGCGCACCTCCTGCGCGATGAACGATCCTTCGCCGTTCACGCTGCTCGCGCTCATGCTCGCGTACGCGAAACGGCGCGGCGTCGACTGGCGTGCGATCAGCGGCACTTCCAACCAGAGCGACTATCTGAGTCATTACGTCGCCAACCACATGTTCTTCCGCATCGCGCTCCCGGGCGCGCGGCGCATCCTTACCGACCACATCGAATTCTGCGGACAGCAGCTGCCGCGCTGGAACCCGCTGTCGGTGGTGGGGCAGCACATGCAGCAGGCCGGCGCCACGCCGGCCGAGGCCATGGCTTTCACCCTGTGCTCGGCGATCCAGTATGCCGACGACTGCAGCGCGCGCGGCATGGACCCTGATACATTTTTGCCGCGTTTCACCTTTTTCTTCGACATCTCGGTCAGCCTGTTCGAGGAGATCGCCAAGTTCCGCGCCGGCCGGCGCATCTGGGCGCGCACCGCGCGCGAGCGCCTCGGCGCGCGCGATCCGCGGTCCTGGCGCTTCAAGTTCCACGGCCAGACTTCGGGCGTCGATCTCACCCGGCAGCAGCCGCTTAACAATATCGCGCGCGTCACGGTGCAGGCGATTGCCGGCATCCTCGGCGGGCTGCAATCGCTGCACACGGATGCCTACGACGAGGCGCTGTCCTGCCCCACCGAGTTCGGTGCGCGCATCGCGGTGAACACGCAGAACATCCTGCGCGAGGAAGCGCGCCTTACCGACGTGATCGATCCGCTCGGCGGCAGCTACTACATCGAGTCGCTCACCGACGAGATGGAGCGCAAGATCCTGGCCGTCATGGCGCAGGTGGAGGCCGCCGGCGGCATGTACGCGGCAGTGGAGCAGGGCCTGGTGCAGAAAATCATCGGCGCATCGGCACGCGCCTTCCAGGAGAGGATCGAGTCGGGCGAGCAGACCGTGGTCGGGGTCAACGCCTATCAGGTGGAAGAAGGTGGGAACGAGCGCCAAGCCTTGCCTGTGCCGGACCCGGCGAAAATGCAGGCGCATATCGCCGCGTTCAAGGCGTACAAGCAGGCGCGCTCGCAGGCTGCGGTGCAAAAAGCGCAAGACGGCCTCGCCGCCGCGGCCAACGATACGCAGCAGAACATTTTCGCGTGCGTGGTCGAGGCGGCCGAAGCCGGCTGCACCCACGGCGAGATCTGCGCCACGCTGCGGCGCGAGCTCGGTTTCGGCCAGCCGCTGGTCGTGGTCTGAAGGCACGCGGACATGGCGGTTTACGCATGAAGCTCGAGCCTGCGGCGGACGCGGTCGCCGCCATTCTCGCGGGCGAGCGCCGCGCGCTGGCGCGCGCCATGTCGGCGGTCGAGAACGAGACCGCAGAGGGCAGGGCGCTGCTGCACCAATTGCAGCCGCATCTGGGGCGCGCACATGTGCTCGGCGTCACCGGCCCCCCCGGCGCGGGTAAGTCCACGCTGGTCAACGCACTGATCGGCGCGTGGCTGGAGCGCGGCGCCCGGGTTGGCGTCGTGGCGGTCGATCCCTCCAGCCCCTTTTCCGGCGGCGCCATCCTCGGCGATCGCATCCGCATGGGCGAGCATCAGGCGCACGAGCGCGTGTTCATCCGTTCGCTCGCCTCGCGCGGCCATGGCGGCGGCCTGTCGCGCACCGCGGCGCGGGTGGTCGACCTGCTCGACGCCGCCGGCTACCAGCAGATCATCGTCGAGACCGTGGGCGCGGGTCAGTCCGAGGTCGAGGTGGCGGAAGTCGCCGATACGCGCGTCGTGGTGTGCCCGCCCGGGCTCGGCGACGAGGTGCAGGCGCTCAAGGCCGGCATACTCGAAATCGCCGATATTCTGGTGGTGAACAAGGCCGACCTGCCGCAGGCCGAGCGCACCGAGCGCGAATTGCTGGCGATGCTGTCGCTGCGCCATTACGACGACTGGATGCCGCAGGTGCTGCGCACCGTCGCCACCAGCGGCGCGGGCGTGGCGGAACTCGCCGACCTGATCGAGCGGCATGCGGCCGCCTGCTCAGGCCAGCGGCGCGCGCACGGCGGACGCGTGCGCCGCCTGATCGCAGCGAGCGCGGCTGACTGGGTAAAGCGGCGCGTCGAGAGCCTGGACAGCGCAGAGTTCGACCAGCTGTGCGCTGCGGTGCAAAGCGGCGAAATGGACTACGCGGCTGCCGACATTCGCGCGCTGCAGTTTATCCTCGACGCGCTGAACAAGGACTGATCGTCCGACCCTCGCCTCAAGCCCCGACGCGCGCTCTTCGCGCGCGGATCAGCGGAACAGGTAGATAGGGCTGGACCAGGCGAGATGGCCGTCTTCCTGGGTGATGCAGACATACAAGGCGTTGTCGCCGCCGGCCTTCAGCCGGATACGCCGGCTCAGGCGCAGCCGCGTCGCCGGATTTTCGTCCGGCAGACGGAACAGGCGCATGCGCCGGCGGAT